>NZ_DBHKXY010000006.1:0-38182 GCF_057315495.1 Eikenella sp. | reverse complement strand
GATGCGGTTTTCGTATTTCATTTGGAAATTGTAAATCTTCAGGATACTTTCGC
Source organism: Eikenella sp. (assembly GCF_057315495.1). NCBI lineage: Bacteria > Pseudomonadati > Pseudomonadota > Betaproteobacteria > Neisseriales > Neisseriaceae > Eikenella > Eikenella sp. The sequence continues at coordinate 38,129 of NZ_DBHKXY010000006.1, read as the reverse complement.
AAAAGGTCTAATATTTGATTAATAACAGGAAAAAATATTTCAAACACACATACAGAAGATTAAAAATAATGTTGGGCATGCTATCTGATTTCATTCCACTCCTTCAACAGCCTCTTCACCGACACCGGATACGGCGTCTTCAATTCCTGCGCAAACAGCGACACCCTCAATTCTTCAATCATCCATTTAAAAGCGGCGAGGTCGTCTGAAACGGGTTGTCCTTGTTTCACCAAGCTGTCGGTTTTTTCCTGCCACATTTGTTCCAGCTCTTGAATATCGGCCTCACGGGCGGCGTCGCGGGCGGGGTTGCTGCTGTATTTTTCGAGGCGCAGGGTCATGGCTTTGAGGTAGATGGGGAGGCGCGGCCATTGTGCCCACGGGGTTCGGGTGGCGAAGCCGGCGGCGAGCAGGGTTTGCAGGCGTAGTCTTAGAAGATGGGTCAATGGGTGTTTGCCGAGTTTGCCGTTGAGTTCGGCGTAGGCTGCGGCAGTTTCCTGCAGGTAGCGGCTGAGGGCTTCTTTGACGGCGGGCAGGCGGCTGCGGGCGCGTTTGATTTGTTCTTTGAAGGCTTTTTCGTTGCGCGGCAGCTCGTCTTCGCCGATAAAGGCGCGGTCGCAGACGGCTTGGGTGAGGTCGTCGCGCAGGGTGTCGGCGTTGATGTGTTTGAGCAGCATGGCGGCTTGGGTGAAACCTTGGATGCCTTTGTTCAAATCTTTTACCTGCTCTTTTAATTGCAGCTTCATCAATTCGATTACGCCTTGACGGTGTGCCTGTTCGGCGGCTTCGATGGTGTCAAACAGGCGCAGGGCGATGCGGCCGTCTTTTTCTTTTTGCAGGCCGAGGTAGCCGGTGAGCTGTTGTTTGCCGCGGGCGAATTTGATGGATTCGGGCAGGGTGCCGATGTCCCATGTGGTAACGTTGTCGCGCTCGAATTCTTGGGTGTTGTCGCGGAAGGTGGTGGCGGCGGCTTGGCCGAGTTGTTGTTGCAATTCGTGCAGTTTGCGGCCGCCGGCAAGCTCTTGTCCGCCGTCGTCGATAATGCGCAGATTCAAATAGCAGTGTTCGGGCAATTCTTGCGCCGCCCATGCGTCTTGGTCGATTTGCTCGAAAATCCGCATATCGCCTGCGCTTTTGGCGATAAAGTGCGCCAACTGGGGAATAATGGCCGCTTGGCGGTCGGGATTGCTTTCGAGGAATTTGGTGATGAAATCGGGTACGGGCACGCAAATGCGGCGGATTTGCTTCGGCAGGGCTTTAATCAGCAGCTGGATTTTTTCGCGCAACATACCGGGCACCAGCCATTCGAGCGACGGCGCGTGCAGGCGGTTGAGGACGGTCAGCGGCACGGTCATGGTCACGCCGTCGAGCGGATGGTGCGGCTCGAAGCGGTAGGAAAGTTTGAACTTGCCGTCTGCGGTTTGCCAGAATTTTGGGAACTGCTCTTCGGTAATGTGCGCGGCGGCGTGTTGCATCAAATCGTCGCGGCTGAGGAACAGCAGGCGCGGATTGTCGCGCTCGGCGGTTTTGAGCCAGGCTTCAAAGGTGCGAATATCGGCAAGGGGTTTTTCGGTGCGTTTTTTGGGTTTCAGGCTGCCTGAAAGGTCGTCTGAACGGTTTTCAGGCTGCTTTTCAGACGGCATTCGGGCTTTCAGGCTGCCTGCCTGACGAACCATGCGGTAATTGGTCAAAACCAAGCCATTGCGCGGAATTTGGTTTTCGTGTTGCAGCACAAAACCCTGATTTTGGAAAAATGCCGCTGCGGCTTTGGACACATCTGCGCTGACTGCCGTACCACTGTCTGCCGACGGCAAAACGGCAGCCAGCAGCGCGGTGGCAATACCTTGCCGCTGGTGGCTCGGGTCGGTAAAGAGACAGTTTAGATAGCTTTGTTCGGGCTGGTATTCAATAAAACCGAGCATGCGCCCGTTATGCGTTGCCACGCGGACATTACCGCCGTCAATGCGTTTTTGCCAGAAATCGGCATTGTCCGCGCCTTGCAGCCACGCGCTTTTTTCCTGTTCGCTGTAATGGCGATTTGAAATGTGCTGCACGGCGCGGCGGAATAATTCGGCAACGGCGGCGGCATCGCTAGTTGTGGCGGGGCGGATATGGGGTTTCAGGCTGCCTTTGAGGTCGTCTGAAAGGTGGTTTTCAGGCTGCCTGTTGTCTTTTAGGCTACCTGAAAAGTGTGTAGGTCGGATACTCATATCCGATGAAACGGCGGATGTGGCGCGGCTATCAGATTCAAGAATCCGACCTACGGTTTCAGATAACATCAGGTTTTCAGACGACCTTTGTCCGTTTCCAGCCTGCCCCACAATCTCCCCGCGCTCTTTAAACACCACTTTCGGCAGCCGCGCGTCGTAAAAGGCGAACAGGGCTTCGTCATCGACCAATACGTCTTGCTTACGAGACTTATGTTCGAGTTCGGTAATTTCTTTAATCAGCTTTTTATTGTGGGCAAAAAAGGCCGTCTGAAGATTGCTTTCCTGCGCCACCAATGCGCCGCGGATAAAGATTTCGCGCGCTTCTTCGGGCGCAACTTTGCCGTAAGACACGAGGCGGCGCAGCAATACGGTCAGGCCGTAAAGCGTCACGCGTTCGCTGGCGACGACTTCACCGCGTTTTTGTTCCCAGTGCGGCTCGAAATAATGATAGCGGACGAGGTGCGGCGCTTCCTGCTCGATCCATTCGGGCTGGATGGCGGCTACGTCGCGGGCATAAAGTTTTGTCGTTTCAACGAGTTCTGCCGCCATCACCCATTTGGGCTTCGCCTTGAACAGAGCGGAGGCGGGGAAAAGGTGAAAGCGGCTGCCGCGCGCGCCGGTATAGTCGTTACCGTCGGGCGATTTCATACCGACGTTGGCGATAAGGCCGGTCAGCAGGGCGCGGTGGATTTGTTCGTAGCCGGCTTCTTTAGCGGCACGGATTTGGGCGCGGTGTTGTTTCTTGTCTAATTGTTTTTGTTTGAGTTTGGCGGATAAGTCTTGGTCGCCCGCATTTTCAGACGACGTGAGCTGCTTGGTTTCGGGAGGTCGTCTGAAAGCGGCTTCTTTGGTGGTCAAACCCATTTCAATCGCGGTTTGGGCAAGCTGGTGGTGCAGCTCGCGCCATTCGCGCATCCGCAGATGCGACAGGAAATATTGGCGGCACCATTGCACCAGCTGCTTGTTGGACAAACCTTTGTCGCGCTCGTGCTGGAAGCTGTCCCAAATATTCAGATAGGCAAGAAAGTCAGATTGTTTGTCGGTAAAGCGTTCGTGCGCCTTGGCCGCGGCATCACGCGCTTCCAGCGGCCGCTCGCGCGGGTCTTGAATCGACAGCGCGGACACAATCACCAATATTTCTGCCATACAGTCGTGTTTCTTCGCCGCCAGCAAAATGCGCGCAATTTTCGGGTCAATGGGCAGGCGCGCCATTTGTTCGCCGAGTTTGGTCAGGCCGTTATGTTCATTAACCGCCCCTAATTCCAACAACACCTGAAAACCATCATTGATATACCGCTGGTCCGGTGCTTCGAGGAATGGGAATGCTGCTACATCGCCGAGTTTCAACGCTGCCATGCGCAGGATGACGGCGGCGAGGTTGCTGCGGACGATTTCGGGGTCGGTGAACTCGGTGCGGCTGTTGAAATCTTCTTCTGAAAACAGTCGGATACATACGCCTGCGGAGACGCGGCCGCAGCGGCCGGAGCGTTGGCGGGCGGCGGCTTGGGAGATTTTTTCGACATGAAGCTGCTCCACTTTCGCCCGTGCGGAATAGCGTTTGACGCGCGCGAGGCCGGTGTCGATGACGTATTTGATGCCCGGCACGGTGAGCGAGGTTTCGGCGACGTTGGTTGCTAACACGATGCGGCGTTTCGCGCCTGAGGGGTGGAAGATTTTGTGCTGCTCGGCGTGCGACAGGCGTGCGAACAGGGGCAGGATTTCGTCGTTGCGGCGCAGCGTGGATTTGCGCAGGGCTTCGGCGGCTTCGCGGATTTCGCGTTCGCCCGGCAGAAACACCAAAATATCGCCTTCGCCGTAGCGCGCCAATTCGTCGGCTGCATCGACAATCGCGTCGGTCAGCTCTACTTCTGCATCGTCTTCGTCTTTGCTGGTCAGCGGTCGGTAGAGGATTTCAACAGGATAGGTACGCCCGCTTACTTCTAAAACAGGCGCGCCGTTGAAGTGTTGGGAGAAGCGTTCTGCATCTATGGTGGCCGAGGTGATGATGACTTTTAAATCGGGGCGGCGCGGCAGGAGCTGTTTCAGGTAGCCCAAGAGGAAGTCGATGTTCAGGCTGCGCTCGTGCGCTTCGTCGATGATAATCGTGTCGTAGGCGGCGAGATAACGGTCGGTCTGCGTTTCCGCCAACAGGATGCCGTCGGTCATCAGCTTGACGCAGGCATCGCGCGAGGTGTGGTCGGTAAAGCGCACTTTATAGCCCACCGCGCTGCCGATTTCGGATTTCAGCTCTTCGGCAATCCGCTCCGCCACCGAACGCGCGGCCAAACGGCGCGGCTGGGTATGCCCGATCAAGCCTGCCGCCCCGCGCCCGAGTTCCAAACAAATCTTGGGCAACTGCGTGGTTTTGCCCGAGCCGGTTTCGCCGCAAATAATCGTTACCTGATTTTCGGCAATGGCTTTTTTGATTTCGTCGAGTTTTTCGTGAACGGGCAGGGTGTTGTCGAATTTGGGGTTGGGCAATGCGGCCAAACGCTTCAAAAAGATTTCGTGCGATTTTCGGTATTTTTCTTCGACTTTGGACAAACCGCCGTATTTGTTGGGATTTTTGAAGGCGGAACGTAGAAAATGGCGGTCTTTGGAGAGGGTTTGGGAGAAATCGGGATGGGGCATGGCGCTGGAAAAATTTAGGGAAAACAAAGGATGTAATTATAGCAAAAAGCGCTTAGCTATTTGATAGATAACAGGGCCATAAAGGCTACCTGAAACTTATTAATCTATAGCTTAATCCATCTACGCAAAAAAAACGCGGCTCACCCAGAGCCGCGTTCTATGTTTTCAAACATCGTTTCAACGCAAAGCCTTATCAGCAATATCACGGCGATATTGCATGCCAGGGAAATCAATCTCTGCCACGGCGCGGTAGGCCTGCTGTTTGGCAGCGGCCAAATCGTCGCCCAAACCCACCACGCACAGCACGCGGCCACCGTTAGTAATAGTGTGACCGGCATCTGCATCCGTACCGGCGTGGAATACTTTGCTGATGCGGTTGGCGGCTTCGATGCCTTCGATGATGTCGCCTTTGCCGGAACGTTCGGGATAGCCAGCGGAAGCCAGCACCACGCCCACGGCACTTTGTGCTTTCCATTCTGCTTTAGCCGTATCCAGTTTCCGATCCAACGCAGCTTGGATCAAATCCACCAAATCGCTGTCCAAACGGCTCATAATCGGCTGGGTTTCCGGGTCGCCGAAGCGGCAGTTGAATTCCACGGTATAAGGTGCACCATCGGCATCAATCATCAGGCCGGCATAGAGAAAACCTGTGAATTCATGGTCTTCTTCACGCATACCGCGTACGGTAGGCAAAATGATTTCTTCCATGGCGCGCTGATACACCTCGGGCGTAACGATGGGCGTGGGGCTGTATGCGCCCATGCCGCCGGTATTCGGGCCGAGGTCGCCGTCGAGCAGGCGTTTGTGGTCTTGGCTGGTGGCCATTGGCAGCACGTTTTCGCCGTCCACCATTACGATAAAGCTGGCTTCTTCACCCTGCAAAAAGTCTTCAATCACCACGAGCGCGCCGGCATCGCCCATCTTATTGTCGAGCAGCATTTGATCGATGGCCTGATGTGCTTGTTCTTCAGTTTGCGCCACTACTACGCCTTTCCCGGCAGCCAAACCGTCTGCCTTAATCACAATCGGCGCGCCTTTGGCAGCCACATAATTATGTGCGGCGGCGGCATCGGCAAAGGTTTGATATTGCGCGGTGGGGATGCCGTGCCGCGCCATAAAGGCTTTGGCGAAATCTTTGGAGCTTTCCAGCTGGGCGGCAGCGCGGGTGGGGCCGAACACGGGTAGGCCGGCAGCGCGGAAATCGTCCACTATGCCGGCTGCCAGCGGCGCTTCAGGGCCAACCACAGTGAAGGCAATCTGCTCGCGGCGGCAAAAATCAATCAGTTCCTGATGTGTTTTCAAAGGCAGGTTTTGCAGCTTAGGTTCCTGCGCAGTGCCGGCATTGCCGGGTGCGACAAACACGGTTTGCACTTTGGGTGACTGCGCCAGTTTCCACGCCAACGCGTGCTCACGCCCGCCACCGCCGATAACGAGTAATTTCATAGAGTTGTCCTTTTCAAAAGGTGTAATTTGTCATAAAGGCTACCTGAAAACCTGCTTCCGGTTTTCAGGTAGCCTCTTCATTGCTTTGCGTATCTTCTAAAATTTCCACTGCACGTATTTTCTGCCAGGCATCAATACAAGCAGCATAATTGGCCAGCGGCACAGCGCAATGCAGCCGGCAATCTAGTTGCAAATCCTGTTGCAACACTTCCACGCCGTGCTGTTTAGCCAGCCGCAAAACCTCGCTCAAATGCGGGTAATCGCAGCGCAGGGTTACCCGTTTTTCAATATTTTTTTCCACCTGCGCAGTTTGCTGCAAGGCCATTTGGGTAGCAGTTTTGTAGGCATAAATCAGGCCGGACACGCCCAGCAGTGTGCCGCCGAAATAGCGCACCACCACCACCAAAACATCGGTTAGCCCGGCTGAATCAATCTGCCCCAAAATCGGCCGGCCGGCGCTGCCGGAAGGTTCGCCGTCGTCGTTGGCACGAAACTGCAAGCCGTCTGTGCCCAAACGGTAGGCATAACACCAATGCCGCGCCTTGTAGTGTTCCTGCCGCAATGCGTCCACATGGTTTTTCACTTCCGCTGACGTGCGCACGGGATAGGCAAAGGCAATAAAACGGCTGCCTTTGTCTTTGAACTCGGCTTGCCCGGGTTCGGCCAAAGTGCGATAGGTGCAGGAGATATCAGAAGAGGACATGGCAGCGGTGGTTTCAGGAAATAGGCAGATTATATAAGAAACAGGCTACCTGAAAGCAGATTGTTTTCAGGTAGCCTGCTGTGTTTCACGTGAAACACGAATGCATGAAACGCTTAATTACTCAATGCCGCAGTCAGTTCCGGCACGGCTTCAAACAGGTCGGCCACCAAACCGTAGTCGGCAACATTGAAAATAGCCGCTTCCGGATCTTTGTTGATGGCCACGATGACTTTGCTGTCCTGCATACCGGCGGTGTGCTGTATGGCGCCAGAAATACCGATGGCAATATACAGCTCCGGTGCCACCACTTTTCCGGTTTGACCCACTTGGCAATCATTGGGCGCATAGTCGGCATCAACCGCCGCACGTGAAGCACCGATGGCGGCACCGAGTTTATCAGCCAGGGGCAGCAGCAATTCGTTGAACTGCTCAACACTACCCAAGGCACGCCCACCGGAAACCACCACTCTGGCTTGAGTAAGCTCCGGACGATCGGATTTCACCAACTCGCGGCTGATGAAACGGCTCAAGCCTTGAGCCGGAGTGGCCTCTACCTGCACCACTTCGGCCTGTCCGCCGCTAGCAGCAGCTTCGGCAAAAGCAGTGGTGCGGAAGGTAAGCACCAAAGTTGCCGCATCGCTGGAAACAGTGGCAAAGGCATTGCCGGCATAAATCGGGCGCACAAAAGTTTTGCCGTCTACGATTTCGGTTAAATCGGAAACCTGCGGACAATCTATCAAAGCGGCCACACGTGGCAGCAAGTTTTTACCGAAGGTACTGGCGGCAGCAGTAATGTAGCGGTAGCCCACTGCCAATTTCACTACTAAAGGTGCAAGCTCTTCCGCCAAACCGCCGGCATAATATTCGGCATCAGCCAGCAACACTTTGGCCACGCCGGCCACTTGTTTGGCCTGTTCGGCCACCGCTGCCGCGCCGCTACCGGCCACCAATACATGTACTTCGCCCAGCTTGCTGCCGGCAGTAACGGCATGCCGCGTAGCGGCGGCCAAATGTTGGTTGTCGTGTTCGGCAATAATCAATACAGTCATGGCTTTATCCTCAAATTACTTTGGCTTCGTTTTTCAATTTGGCCACCAGTTCGGCCACGCTTTGCACTTTCACGCCGCCGCTGCGCGGTTTGGGCTCGGCCACTTTCTGCTGCTGCAATTTAGGTGTAATGTCCACACCCAATTCTTCCACTGCAAGCTTTTCCAGCGGTTTTTTCTTGGCTTGCATGATATTGGGCAGCTTTACATAACGCGGCTCGTTCAAGCGCAAATCGGCGCTGACCACTGCCGGCAACTTCAGAGCCACGGTTTCCAAACCGCCGTCCACTTCGCGCACCACGGTTACTTCGTTTTCGCTCAGTTCCACTTTGCTGGCAAACGTGCCCTGCGGCGCATTGAGCAAGGCGGCCAGCATTTGCGCGGTTTGGTTGGCGTCATCGTCAATCGCCTGTTTGCCTAACAAAATCAGCTGCGGCTGCTCACGCTCGGCGATTTTGCGCAACAGCTTGGCTACAGCCAAAGGCTCCAAATAATCATCAGTTTGCACATGGATGGCGCGGTCGCCTCCCATGGCCAACGCGGTACGCAGCGTTTCTTCGCACTGCTTCACACCCAACGATACCACCACGATTTCGCTGATTTTTCCGGCCTCTTTCAGGCGCACAGCCTCTTCCATAGCGATTTCGTCAAACGGGTTCATCGACATTTTCACATTGCCGATGTCCACATCCGAACCGTCGGCCTTCACCCGCACCTTCACGTTGTAATCCACCACCCGCTTTACGGCAACCAGTGCTTTCATGAAATTTCCTTTTCCTTCTCTCTATTTAGTGATTCACTTGTCCGGCAAAACGGGCTGATTGTGCCGATTTGGCGGGAATAATGCAAGTATGGCCAAAATACAGCCGCAAACTTCTAGGCTACCTGAAAACCTTCCTGCTGTCTTGATAAGCCTGCTCCAGCAGAAGCAAACGTTCAAACACTTTCTCCGGCTGCGGTGGGCAGCCGATACCGCCCATATTTTCTGCCCAAGCCGAAGACTGCACGCCGGTTTTTACCGAATCGCTGTCGGTATAAATACCGATCAGCGGCTTATTTAGCGCATTGGCCAAATGCAGCAGGCCGGTATCCACGCCGATAACGCTGCGCGCGCCATGCAATACATAGGCCGCCTGCAGCAGGTTGAACTTTTCTTCCGGCACCTTCGCCGCCTCGATCTGATTGGCCAATGCCAATGCGCGCTGCCGTTCCGCCTCGCTGCCCCACGGCAGCCACACCGCCGCACCATCTGCTGCATGCAGCCGATTCAACAATTCCACCCAATATTCGTCAGGCCACAATTTGCTCTCACGGCTGGTGGCGTGCAAAGCCACGCGGTAGTTTTCAGGTAGCCCCTGCACCGCCGCACCTTCCGGCACACACACACCGAAATCCGCCGTGCCGTCAAACCGATAACCGAACACTTGGGCAAACAGCTCGCGGTTGCGCCACACCGCATCGCGTCCTTTGGCTACCTGAAAACCTTGCGCATAAAATGCTGCGGCCCAGCCTTCGCGTGCGCTGTGTTTATCCAAACCTTTTACCGGCACACCCGCTTGGCGGGCAAACCACGCGCTTTTTATCAGGCCTTGGCTGTCGAGCACAAAATCATAGCCGCCACCGGCCAATTCCTGTTTCAATGCACGCATCTGCTGCCGTGTATCCGCTGCAAACAGCCGTTTGCGCCATTGCCGCCAACGCATCGGAATCACCTTGGCCACAAACGGATGCAAGCGCGCAATATCGGCAAACCCGGCCTCGGCCAGCCAATGCAGCTCCACCTGCGGGCAATGCCGAGCCAAATCCTGCACTGCCGGCAGGGTGTGGATAAGATCGCCCATGCTGGAGAGGCGCACCAGTAGAATCTTCATCGGGGAGAAATCAGTTGGTTGGAACGGGTGGAATTATAGTGGATTAAAATAAAAATGATACCAGGCGGCGAGCCGCAGACAGTACAGGTTAGTACGTCAAGGCGAGCCAACGCCGTAGCATTGCGATTTTAATCCACTATACAAGATGAAGCTGGGCAAGTAGGCTGTATCAGCCTTTTCCTTTAGGGCTACCTGAAAACAAACCATAGCCAAATTTAATCGGAAAGACAGGCAATCATATTTCCAGTATGATGACAGCTGCTTTATGCAGATTTTTCGGAGTTTTTATGAAACAGCGCACCCTAGCCCAATCCGTTCAAGCCACCGGCGTCGGCCTGCATTCCGGCGAGCGGGTTTTGCTCACCCTGCATCCAGCTGCCGAAAACAGCGGCATCGTATTCCGCCGCACCGATTTGGCCGGTGAACAGAGCCGCCCGATCAAGCTCGTGCCCGAACTGATTAACGACACCCGCCTTTCCTCCACCATCGTTACCGAAGACGGCGTACGGGTGGGCACGATCGAGCATTTAATGTCGGCACTGGCTGCCTACGGTATTGATAATGTGCTGATTGAATTGAATGCGCTGGAAATCCCGATTATGGACGGCTCCAGCCTGCCTTTTTTGTATCTATTGCAGGACGCGGGCATTGTGGATCAAAAAGCCGAAAAATGCTTTCTGCGTATTTTGAAGCCGGTAGAAGTACAAGAACCGGGCAAATGGGTGCGCTTTACCCCGTATGATGGCTTTAAAGTCAGCCTCACCATCAATTTCGACCACCCCGTATTCAACCGCAGCAACCCCACCTTTGAAATCGATTTTGCCGGCGCATCGTATGTGAAAGAAATCGCCCGCGCCCGCACCTTCGGCTTCATGCAGGAAGTGGAAATGATGCGCGCACACGGCCTAGGCTTGGGCGGCAACCTGAGCAATGCTGTGGTAATCGATGACAACGATGTACTCAATCCCGAAGGCTTGCGCTACCCCGACGAATTCGTGCGCCACAAAATCCTCGATGCCGTGGGCGATTTATATGTAATCGGCGCGCCGATTATCGGCGCATTCGAAGGTCACAAATCCGGCCACGCCATCAACAATGCGCTCTTACGCGCTATTCTTGCCGATCCAGAAAGCTACGAATGGGTCACCTTCCCGCATAACCAAAATCTGCCCGCCGCTTTCCACGCCATGCCGGCTGCGGCATAAACCGGCAAGCAGATAAAAGGCTACCTGAAAACCAACAAAAGGTTTTCAGGTAGCCTTTAATTTTAGAGTGCCACTAAGCTACATCAGCTTTCAGGTAGCCTCAAACATTGTAAGCGGTGGAAGCGGTATCGCCGCCGGTGCCTGTCCAATTAGTGTGGAAAAATTCGCCTTCCGGCCGATCGATGCGCTCATAGGTGTGGGCGCCGAAGTAGTCGCGTTGCGCCTGCAACAGGTTGGCGGGCAGGCGACCGCAGGTATAACTGTCGAGGAAGGAGAGGGCAGATACGGTACAAGGCATTGGCAAACTGTGCTGCATCGCGGCGGCGGCCACTTTGCGCCAGCCTGGTAGGGCTTGCTGCAACAGGCTTTTGAAGTAGGCATCGCTGCCAAGGAACACTAAATCTGGATTGGCGGCGTAGGCATCGCGGATGTTGCCTAAAAACGCGCTGCGGATGATGCAGCCTTCGCGCCATAACAAAGCAGTATTCCCATAATCCAAATCCCAACCGTAATGCTCACTGGCCTGACGCATCAGCATAAAGCCTTGGGCATAAGAAATAATTTTGGAAGCCAGCAATGCTTGGCGCAAAGCAGCCAGCCATTCTTCCCGCTTACCGGCCACCGGCTCGATTTTATGCCCGAAGGCTGCTTCGGCCTGTACCCGTTGGATTTTCAGCGCGGAAATACAACGGGCAAACACTGCTTCGGTAATCAGCGTGAGCGGGGTGCCTAAATCTAAGGCATTGATGCCGGTCCATTTTCCGGTGCCCTTTTGGCCGGCACGGTCAAGGATTTTTTCTACCAGCGACGTGCCGTCTGTGTCGTTCGTACCCAAAATATCGGCGGTAATTTGAACCAGATAGCTATTGAGCTCGGTCTTATTCCATTCGGCAAAGACTGCCTGCATCTCGGCATGGCTCATACCCAAGCCGTCTTTCATAAACTGGTAGGCTTCGCAGATAAGCTGCATATCGCCATATTCAATGCCATTGTGCACCATTTTGACAAAATGACCGGCACCGTTCTTGCCCACCCAATGGCAACATACTTCGCCTTCAGCCGTTTTGGCCGCTACTGCCTGCAAAATCGGCTTCACTGCCGGCCAAGCTTCCGGGTTACCGCCAGGCATAATAGACGGCCCACGGCGCGCACCTTCTTCACCGCCGGAAATACCGGTACCGATGAATAAAACGCCTTGTGCAGCTAGCTCGGCAGTACGCCGTTCGGTATCGGGATAATGGGCATTGCCGCCATCAATGATGATGTCGCCCTTATCCAGGAGCGGCACCAGCTGCGCAATCAATTCGTCTACCGCCCGCCCGGCCTGCACCATCAACATTACCTTGCGCGGCTGCTTTAATTGGCCGATTAGTTCTTCCAAACTGTAAGCGCCGATAATTTTTGTGCCTTTGGCCGAGCCGTTAAGGAATTGCTCGGTTTTGGCCGCTGTGCGGTTGTAAGCGCTCACTTGGAAGCCGTGATCGTTCATGTTCAGAATCAGGTTCTGCCCCATAACGGCCAGGCCGATAACGGCAATATCGCTTTTATTGTGAAGAGGGTTTTGCATGATATTTTTAGATTACAAAGTTTAAGATTTAGTATTGGGTTAGATTGAACTGAATTGGTTTTCTTTAATCTAATTTTTTAATTAATTTTTTGTTGTTTATATTGAAGCAGCATAAAAATAGTGGATTATCCAGAAAATTCATTAAAACCATTTAGATAAGCTAATTAATCCCTGTTGTTTACTTGTCGTTCAACTGTGGATTATTGTGGAATAGTGGCTGGTTTAATCGGCTGTTTGTGGATAAATCGATTATTTGCCTGCTTTGTCCGCAGAGAATAGTGGAAATAAGCTGTTGCCATGCTGAGCCAGTGCCATATTATTTAAGCAGCTGGTTCTGGTGGCAATACGTTCAAATATTTCAAAGACAACAGCTGCTGTTCGGCATCCAATTGAGTAATGGCCAGTTTCACACGGGTTTTAGGCAGGATGTCGATCGGTATGCCGTGCACACGGTTGACTAGCGGCAGACCATCAATACGCACCAGGTCTTCTTTCAACAATACGGCAGTCAGCTCGCGGCATTGTTCTTGTTCCAGATATATTAAGCTCCAGTAAGCCTCCATTTGGCGTTGGAAGTCGGCATAGGCAGTATAGGTGGCGTCAAAATCGCGCAGGGCGGCGAACAGATCGTTGCTGTTTTTTTCAAAACGCGGCGGCAAATCGGGCTCGATTAAGCTAAGCAGCTGGAGCTGGTTGATGCAGTCGGCTGCACGACGCAATGGGGAGGTGAACCAGCCGTAATGCGCCACCCCCATACCGATATGTGGCTCGGATTGGGTACTCATGCGTACTTTACCGCTGGTTTGCACGCGGAATAAACCGGGCAGGCCGTTTTTATCCAGCATTTGCGCCCAGGTGCTGTTGGCCAGAATCATCATTTCAGATACTAGCGTATCGATGGGTGAACCGCGCTCGCGGCGGCTGATGCGCACGCTGCCATCGGGATTGAATTCGATGCCGTAATCGTATTGCGGGGCGTGGTTTTCTTCGTAGCGGTCGCGCTGTTTTTGGCGTTCGATGGCGAAGCGATACAGCCAGCGCAGCTGCGGTTGGCAGGGGAATTGTATGGGCTCGTTCTCGGAGAGGCCGGTGTTGGCGTTGAAATGCGGCTCGATGTCTTGGATACGCAGGTTATGCTTGATAGTTAGATTTTCGAGGCGGGTTTGCGGTGTGGAGGCTACCTGAAAATCGGCATCCACTTCTACATACAGGCTCAATACCGGCCGTTTGCCTTCATCTAAGCTGAAGGTTTTAATCCAATTGTCTGGCAGCATGGTGATTTTGCCGCCAGGATAGTAAGCCGTGCTTTGTCGTTGTTTGATAAGGGTTTCAATCGGGCTACCGTTAGTAATAGCCAAGGTGGGTACAGCAATGTGGATACCGACACGTTTGCTGCCGTCTGGCAAATCCTGCACCGATAAAGCGTCATCGATTTCGCTGGTTTCGGCATCATCAATGGAGAATGTGAGTAAATCGGCGGCATCTGGCAGTTCGGGGATAGCAGGTACGGCGATTTCTGGTGTTGCAGTACCCTGCGGGAAATGCTTGCAGCAAAAACCGTCGAGCAGGTATTGCGGCAATGAGTTGACACCGCCGGTTTGCCGGGCCAGCTGATAGGCAGAAATTTTCAGTTCGGCAGCGGCTTTGGTGAACGCTTTGTAGGTGAGTGATTGTTTGTCTGGGTTATGCAGGATGCTGCGCAAATCGGCGGTGATTTCGGTAGGTAGGCGGCCTTGTGCTAATTCTTCCGCCCAAGCGGCTATTTGTGCGTCTTGCTGTTTTTTGCGCTCGATGGCGGCCAATGCCTGTTTCAAGGTGTCTTCCGGCGCGGCTTTGAATATGCCTTTGCCCTTTTTGTAGAAATACATCGGTGCGGCATAGAGCGCAATCAGGGTGGCAGCCAGTTCGTGCTGGCTTGGAGGATGACCGAAGTAGTCGGCTGCAATGTTTTGGGCAGTAAATTCGTCTTCGCCGCAAAACTCCCACAATAAGTTGGTATCGATTTGGGCGGCTTCGGCCTGGGCGCGTTCGAGAAAAGCGTCCATCGGCTCGGTGAATTCCACGAAAACATTATTGGCTTTGATTTTGGCGCGTTTGCCATGCTGGGTGGTGGCCTGATAGGTGCTATCGTTTTTCTGCACCACGGCGGCTACTTTGAATTGGCCGCTTTCTTCGTAGAATATATTCATTTAAAAGGGGAAACCGCTTTTCGGGGTTGAAATATTGAGGGGGGCGGATTTTAGCATAGAAACAGGCAGTTTCTCAGGAAGGCTACCTGAAGGCGAAGTGTGAACGTAGCTAAGTTTCCGCAAAGCTAACACTTTTCAGGTAGCCTTTTCTATTCAGCTGAACAACATGCCGATGGCGGCATATACGCTCAACACGGCTATCAGTGAATCCACACGGTCAAACACGCCGCCGTGGCCGGGAAGCAGATTGCTGCTGTCTTTCACGCCGGCAGCACGTTTGAACCAGCTTTCCAAAAGGTCGCCGCCGATGCCTACGAAGGTAAGCACAGTGGCGGTGAGCATGATGCCGAGCCAGGAAATATTGAAGCCGAACCAGCCGGCAGCGCGTGCCAATGAGGCATACACCAGTACGCACAACAGCCCGCCAAACACACCTTCCCAGCTTTTGCCGGGGCTGATGGTGGGGGCCAGTTTGTGTTTGCCCCACAGCCGGCCGAACACATAGGCAAACACATCGGCAATCCACACCAGCATCATCACAGCCAAGAGATAAAGCGCAGATTGGCCGTTGGGACGCAATTCCAGCAGGGCAAACCAGAAAGGCAGCATCAGCAGCCAGCCGGCGGCCATGCCTTTCCAATCGGCCTGCAAACGCCATTTAAAACGCAGCCAGGCAGGCATGCCGAGCAGCCAGAAAGCCAGTACGATTGCCCATGCCGCTGTCGGCAGCCGCCAACCGCCGCCCCAGGCCAGCGCCATAAATAGTGCGGTGCCGGCCAAATAGGGCCGCTGCACTTGTTCTGGCATGTTGCATAGCCGACTGTATTCCCACAGGGCGAGCAGGGCAATCAGGCCGGAAAACAGTGCCCATAGTCCGCTATTGGCGGCAAACAGCATGCCGAGCATCAGTGGCAGTAAAACCAGGGCGGTGAGAATTCGGTGTTTGAGCATGGTTGGGTTCTTTCAGGTAGCCTTTGGCATATTGGTTTTGATTGCAGGATTATAAGCGAAATAGCCTTACTTATAGCTAAAACAATGATTTTTCCCATTAGGCGGCAAGCCGCAGACAGAATGGGTAATTTGGGAGGCAAGCCAGTACAATAGGCAGCGAAGTGCTTTAACTATAGAAAAAGGCTACCTGAAAAACCAAGCAGAGGTTTCAGGTAGCCTTTATGGAATATAGTAAGGCCTTACATCCGCGCCATCGTGGCCACATGAATAGCAGCCATTTGGTTCAGCAGTTCATGCAGCTGTTCCAGTTTCTCTTTGGAGAGCTGGCTTTCGATATCGTCGTAGCAGGCATCGATTTTGCCGACAAAGTCGTTGAAGGTACGCTCGCCTTCTTCGGTGAGTTTGAGGTAAACGCGGCGGTGGTCGTTGGCCGGGCGCAGGCGCACCACCAGCTTCATTTTTTCCAAGCGGGTAAGGATGCCGGTAAGGCTGGGGCGCAGGATGCAGGCACTGCGGGCCAAGTCTTGAAAATCCATCGTACCGTTTTCGGCCAAGAGGCGCAGGATACGCCATTGCTGGTCGGTGAGGCCGATTTCGTTGAGCAGCGGGCGAAAATGCGTCATCAACGCTTCGCGCGCCTGTATTAACGCAATATTTAGCGAAGAATGTTTGGAATGCTTGATCATCGCGATCTCCCTTGGTACAGACGAAGTAGTTGGCAACATTTTTGTGTGGTTTTTATAATTAAATTTTTGTGTGGTTTTTATAATTAATTCCCTGTTAACGATCAGGGTATTGATTCAGTTTATTATATAACTCAAGCCCATAATATGCGGATTATTGATTTTCTTGATTAAGGTCAAGTTATTGACCATACTTGGCAAAATTATCTAGCTAAAAAGCTCGTCTTAACCAAAAAATCAGAATAAATCACATCAGCAAGTGTGTTTTTAAAAATCTATCGTTACTAAGATAATAGTAGGCTGGGTAATTATCAAGGCTACCTGAAAAAATTGGCGAAAACTTTACAAACACTGTTGCATGCTTTGCCTCATTATCAGGTAAACGGATACGGTATGCTGAAGTTGCCGATTTTTACGCCAGAAAAAACCATATAAAAACAGCCGAACCTCAAAGCAAGTTCGGCTGTTTTTCAGGTAGCCTCTACACGCGGTTGAAAATCAGCGTGGCATTGGTGCCGCCGAAGCCGAAGCTGTTCGACATCACGGCATTGAGCTTTTTGCTGATGTTTTCGCGCACAATCGGCAGGCCGGCGGCTTTTTCATCTAAGTTCAGCACATTGGCGCTGGCACACACGAAATCGTTGAGCATCATCAGAATAGAGTAAATCGCCTCGTTCGAGCCTGCCGCGCCCAGTGCGTGGCCGGAGAGGGATTTGGTGGAGCTGATGAGCGGCACCTCTTTGCCTTCAAAGGTTTCGCGGATGGCGCCGAGTTCTTTGGTGTCGCCCACTGGGGTGGATGTGCCGTGGGCATTGATGTAGTCTACGCTGCCGCCGTGCTGGGCCAGCGCCATCTGCATGCAGCGCACTGCGCCTTCGCCGGACGGCTGCACCATATCATGGCCGTCGGAAGTGGCACCATAGCCGGTGAGTTCGCACAGGATGTTGGCACCGCGTGCTTTGGCGTGTTCGTATTCTTCCATCACCAAAATGCTGCCGCCGCCGGAAATCACGAAGCCGTCACGGTCGGCATCGTAGGCGCGGCTGGCCTGTTCGGGCGTATCGTTGTATTTGCTCGATAATGCGCCCATCGCGTCGAACAGGGAGCTCATCTGCCAAGATACTTCTTCGCCGCCGCCGGCAAACACGATGTCTTGTTTGCCAAGCTGAATCAGCTCGGCAGCATGGCCGATGCAGTGGGCGGAAGTGGAGCAGGCGGAGCTGATGGAATAGTTCACACCTTTGATTTTAAACGGGGTAGCCAAGCAGGCGGCCACGGTGGAGGCCATGGTTTTGGTTACGCCGTAAGGGCCGATGCGTTTCACGCCACTTTCGCGCAGGGTGTCGGCGGCTTCCACCTGCGAAGAGGATGATGCGCCGCCGCTGCCGGCCACGATGCCGGTGCGCACGTTTGACACCTGCTCTTCGGTGAGCCCCGCGTGGGCGATGGCTTCTTTCATGGCGATATAGGCATAGGCTGCGGCATTGCCCATAAAGCGCAGGATTTTGCGGTCGATGTGCTCTTTGGTATCGATGTTGATGTTGCCGGCCACATGTGAGCGCAAGCCCATTTCGCGGTAGCTTTCGTCAAAAGCGATACCGGATTTGAGCTGGCGCAGCGATTCGAGTACTTCGCGGCAGTTGTTGCCCAAGCTGGACACGATGCCGATACCGGTTACGACTACTCGTTTCATAATAATGAACTCCGTTAGGAAAGTTAGGCTACCTGAAAAGTAAACGCAGAAGCTTCGGTTGAATTAAAGCCGGCGTTTTCAGGTAGCCCGTTGGCTAGAAATCGTCTGTGCTGGTAAACAAGCCTACGCGCAGGCCGTTACCTTCGTAAATCTTATGGCCGTCCACGCTCATTTCCGCATCGGCAATGCCCAGCACCAGCTTGCTGTTCATCACGCGTTTCATGTGGATGTGGTAAGTGATTTTCTTGTGTTTGGGCAATACCTGGCCGGTGAATTTCACTTCGGCACAGCCCAAGGCACGGCCGCGGCCGGGCGCACCTATCCAGCCCAGGAAGAAGCCAACTAATTGCCACATGGCGTCCAAACCCAAGCAGCCGGGCATCACCGGATCGCCGATGAAGTGGCAGCCGAAGAACCACAAATCGGGGTGGATATCCAATTCGGCGATGATTTCGCCCTTGCCGTATTTGCCGCCGGTGTTGTTGATTTCAACAATGCGGTCGATCATCAACATATTGGGCACCGGCAGCTGCGCGTTACCCGCGCCGAAAAGTTCGCCGCGGCCGCAGGCCAAGAGTTCTTCTTTGGTATAGCTGTTTTGTGGAACGAAATTGCTCATGGGTATCCTTAATGCTGCCAAAGGCAGCTTGATATAGTGGGAGAAAAACCAGAATCGTTGGTTGGCGAAGCGCTTACGGCACAATTTAGATTTTAGCTCTAGATTAAGCATTCTATTTGATTATGCCGTGCCGCGCAATCTGGCCGATAGCTTTGCCAGCAGCATTTTAATCCTATCGGCGCGACTTGTATAACAGAAAGGCTACCTGAAAAATACTAGCTGCGTTTTTCAGGTAGCCTTGTTTATCTTTTTTGGCCAGTCGGTGTTATCGGGAGAAACCTTTTGAAACGGCGGTGATGCCGGTAAATATCATCCCTCGGATTGCTTTTTGGGCAGGCAGATTGACATGACGGCTGCCGCAAAGGCAGAGATAGCGCCGATGGCCAAGGTCAGCCCCCATTCCACGAAGCCGTCGCCCCAAAACATCTCACCCAATACGATGGACGATATTGCCAAGGCAAACCCTAACGCAGTAGATACGCCCGCTCCGCGCCAACCGCGCTGAAGCTTCAGCCATATTGCCAGCAAAATATACGCGGCCACCGCAGGCAGGCAGTACAGGCACAATAGCACCAACAGGTTGGCATAAAAGCGGCGGTGTTCGGGCGAAGACAAATCCATAAACAAATCACCATTCAGCAGCGCGGCGGCCATCATCAGGCAGCCAGCCAGCAGGGGTAGGCCGAACACAATTAGTAGGAAACTTTTCAGATAGGGCTTCATACTTTTTCACTTCTCGGTAGCAGATTGCATTTTCAGGTAGCCTCTTGGATTGCCGAAAAAGGTTTATCCTTTCAACTTCTCCAAAGCAGCCTGCACCTTCGCCATTTTCCCTTCCAACTCCGCCAAATCGGCTTTGTCTTTTTCCACCAGATGCGCGGGGGCTTTGTCCACATAGCCAGGTTTGCCCAATTTGGCGTTGAGTTTGTCCAAGGCTTTTTGCAGCTTCTCGGCTTCTTTGCTCAAACGGGCGGTTTCGGCGGCTTTGTCGATTTCGACTTTCAGCATCAGGCGCGCGCCGTTGCAGACGGCGACGGGCGCGTCTTCGTTTTCAGGCAGCCGCTCCACCGTTTTGGCTTCGGTCAGACGCGTGAGGGCGGGCAGGTATTTCAGCAGCGCTTCAGGCACGCTGCCTTCCACAAACAGCGGCGCTTTCACGTTCGGGGCGATGCCCATTTCGCCACGCAGGTTGCGCACGGCGCCAATCAGGTCTTGCAGTTGCGCCATTTGGTCAAAAGCAGCCTGCACGATTTTTTCCGGGTCGGCTTTGGGATAGGCGGCCAGCATAATGCTGTCGGCGGTTTTGGCATTGGCCAGCGGGGCGACGGCCTGCCACAGCTCTTCGGTGATGAACGGGATAATCGGGTGCAGCAGGCGCAATACGGCTTCCAGCACGCGAACCAAGGTGCGGCGCGTGGTGCGCTGGGTGGTGGGGCAGCCGGTTTGGATTTGCACTTTGGCCAATTCGATATACCAGTCGCAATAGTCGTTCCACACGAATTCGTACAGCGTTTGCGCGGCCAAGTCGAAGCGGTAGGTTTCAAATGCTTCGGCAGCGGCGGCTTCGGTTTGTTGCAGGCGGCCAATAATCCATTGGTCGGCGAAGGTGTAGGCCAGCGGCTGGGTTTCGTCTTGGCCGCAGTCTTGGTTTTCGGTGTTCATCAGCACAAAATTGGTGGCGTTCCAGATTTTGTTGCAGAAGTTGCGGTAGCCTTCGGCGCGTTTGAAGTCGAAGTTCACGCTGCGGCCGAGGCTGGCGTAGCTCGCCATGGTGAAGCGCAAGGCGTCCGCGCCCATGCTGGGGATGCCTTCGGGGAAGAGTTTTTTGGTTGCTTCTTTCACTTTCGGCGCGGTTTCGGGTTTGCGCAGACCGGTGGTACGTTTCACCAGCAGTTTGTCCAAGTCGATGCCGTCAATCAAATCGACAGGGTCGATGACGTTGCCTTCTGATTTGGACATTTTTTTGCCTTCGTGGTCGCGCACGATGCCGTGGATGTACACGTCTTTAAATGGTACTTTGCCGGTAAAGTGGGTGGTCATCATAATCATGCGCGCCACCCAGAAGAAGATGATTTCGTAGCCGGTTACCAAGACGTTGGATGGCAGGAAGGCTTTGAGTTCGTCGGTTTCAGACGGCCAGCCGAGCGTGGAGAACGGCACGAGCGCGGAGGAGAACCATGTGTCCAATACGTCTTCTTCGCGAGTCAAACCGGTTTTGCCGGCTTGTTTTTCGGCTTCTTCCTGATTGCGGGCGACGTACACATTGCCTGCTTCGTCGTACCACGCGGGGATTTGATGCCCCCACCACAGTTGGCGCGAGATACACCAGTCTTGGATATTGTTCATCCATTGGTTATAGGTGTTGACCCAGTTTTCAGGAATAAAGCGTACCGCGCCGCTGTCGACGGCTTTTTTGGCTTTGTCGGCGAGGCTTAAGCCTTTGAATTCGCTGTCAGGCTCGCCGCCGTTTGGTGTGGCGGACATGGCGACAAACCATTGGCTGGTCAGCATCGGCTCAATCACGGAACCGGTTCGGTCGCCTTTCGGCGTCATCAGCGTGTGCGCTTTGATTTCGACCAACAAGCCTTGTTCCTGCAAATCGGCAACCATTTGTTTGCGCGCGGCAAAGCGGTCCAAGCCTGCGTATTTTTCAGGCAGGGCAAAGCCTGGTTGCGCTTCGCCTTTGAAGTTGAATACTTCGGCGTTTGCCAGCACTTTGGCTTCCAAGTCGAACACGTTAACCAAGCGCGTGTCGTGGCGTTTGCCGACTTCGTAGTCGTTGAAGTCGTGCGCAGGCGTGATTTTCACGCAGCCTGTGCCAAAGTCTTTTTCAACGTATTCGTCGGCAATCACGGGGATAGTACGGCCGGTCAGTGGCAGGATTAATTCCTTACCGATTAAGTGGGTGTAACGTTCGTCTTCAGGGTTGACGGCAACGGCCACGTCGCCCAGCAACGTTTCAGGGCGGGTAGTCGCCACGATGACGGCTTCGGCAGGATTATCGGCCAACGGATAGCGGATGTGCCACATAGAGCCTTGTTCTTCCACGCTTTCCACTTCCAAATCAGACACTGCCGTACCCAAAACCGGATCCCAGTTCACCAAGCGTTTGCCGCGGTAAATCAAGCCCTGTTCAAACAGGCGCACAAACACTTCGGTCACGGTTTCGGCGCGCACGTCGTCCATCGTAAAATACTCACGCGTCCAGTCGGCAGAACAGCCCACGCGGCGCATCTGCTGCGTAATCGTGCCGCCGGAAACTTCTTTCCATTCCCACACTTTTTCCAAGAATTTTTCGCGCCCCAAGTCATGACGGGACACGTTTTGCGCGGCAAGCTGACGCTCGACCACGATTTGCGTGGCGATACCCGCGTGGTCGGTGCCGGGAATCCAGGCGGTGTTGCAGCCTTTCATGCGGTAGTAGCGGGTCAGGCCGTCCATAATGGTTTGGTTGAAGGCATGGCCCATGTGCAGCGTGCCGGTTACGTTGGGTGGCGGCAGTTGGATGGAAAAAGACGGTTTGGTCAAATCCATATCGGGCTGGAAATAACCTTGGATTTCCCAGTTTTGATAGTGTTTGGATTCGATTTCGGCGGGATTGTATTTGTCGAGCATCGGAGGCTACCTGAAAATTATTGGCGTAAAGGGCGAATTATAGTGGAAGCAGATGGTTTTCAGGTAGCTTTTGCCAATTTGGCAAACTATACCGGCTTCTTTTATAGTCCCATTTATTTTTCGAGGAGAACTGATTATGCAAATTCTGCCTTTTTCCATGCCGGTTAAACCCTTCACCATGCGGGGTATCGGGCCGCATCGGCCGATTATGATGGCTTTGGTGGCGCTGTTGCTGATACTGCCGGTGGGCGCGATATTTGTTGCGTGGCAGGGTCATGTTGCCGCCGAAATCTATCAAGACTACCAAATCGGCCAACACGCCGTGCCGGTAGATGCGCGGATTGATGGTGAATGCACCACTCGCAAATCCATCTTCACCAGCTGCAAAACTACCATCACGTACCGCGGCCACACGGTGAAAAAATCTTTTAGTTTTTTTGGGACTGGCGGCGATATTTACGCCCGTGCGGTGGCCGACGCTAATGATCCCTCGCGCCTGACGCTGGATGTGGCGGTGGGAAAAGTGGGCAACCGCAGCATGGGTGTGTTGCTGTTTGGCGGGCTGGGGCTGTTGATGATTGGCGCTGCGTTTTATGTTGTGCTGGTGCGGGTGCCGCGCTATCGCCGGATTTTGGCCGCCATCAACCGACCCGAAGCCCAGCCTTGGCAGCTGGTGGCCGTGCCCTGCCTGAGTACCGGCAATGCGGGTAAAGACGCGATGTATCAAGTCGAAATTGACGGCAAAATCCACAAAATCGGCCTCAGCTTCGGCAAACAGGAAAACCGTGCTTGGACGTTTCAAACCCCCAGTGGGCAGCACTACCTGCTGGCTTTCGTGCCCAATGGAGGCGGCGTGCCGGCGGCGCTGGATAGAAAGCTGCTGGCGGTGGCAGGCTTGAACAAGGAAGAGAAAAACAAGCTGGCTGCCGAATTGAAGCGGGCGGCAGCAGCGGCAAAGGCAGAATGCTAGTGTGCGGTTTGGCATAAAATAGAGGCTACCTGAAAAACGCATTTCCGGGCTTTCAGGTAGCCTTTCCCGCTATAATAGCGCCCATTTTATTTCCCACTCCAACCCATGAAAGCTGCCAAACGTTACCCCTTTCCCACCCTGTTGCACCAACGCCTGCAACTGTATTTTGCCAACCAAGCCCGGCTGCCCGGCTGCCCGAATGAGGCGCAATTCCACCGCTGGGCATGGCAGGCGGTGAAATCGCGCTACCGCCGTGCCGAAATCGGCCTGTTGCTGCTTGATGAAGAAACCGCCCGCGCCTACAACCGCGACTACCGCCAAAAAGACTATGCCACCAACGTGCTCAGCTTTGCGCTGGATGAAGGCGAGCAGGCCGCTTGGGCCAGGCTTTCAGGTAGCCTGCCCGTTTTGCGCGGCGACCTGGTTATCTGCCCGCAAGTGGTGGCGTGCGAGGCTGCCGAACAAGGCAAAACCTTAGAAGCACACTTCGCCCACCTCACCCTGCACGGCGTGTTGCACCTGATGGGATACGACCATATCGAGCCCGACGAAGCCGAAGCCATGGAAGCACTTGAAATCCGCCTGATGAATCAGTTAGGATACCCCAACCCCTACGCACAGGATGCAGACTGAAATGGACGACCACCCGGCCAAGCCCGGATTTTTTGAACGGCTGTTCGGCCGCCTCTCCGGTGACAACCCCGATTCCCCCGAAGACATACTCGCCCTGCTGCGCCAAGCGCGCGAACAGAAAATCTTCGATGAAGACACCCAGCAATGGCTGGAAAAAATCATCGATTTCCGCGGGCTGGAAGTGCGCGATGCCATGATCAGCCGCGCCCAGATGGACGTGGTGAAAGCCGGCGACAGCATCAACCGCATCATCGCCTATGTGGTGGGCACCACCCACTCCCGCTTCCCCGTGATTGCCGACGACAAAGACAACGTGCTCGGTATCCTGCACGCCAAAGACCTGCTCAAATACACCCTCAATCCCGAACAGTTCAAGCTTGAAAACGTGCTGCGCCCGGCCGTGTTTGTGCCCGAGGGCAAGCCGTTGAGCGTGTTGCTTAAAGAGTTCCGCGATATGCATAACCACCTGGCCGTGGTGGTGGACGAATACGGCAGCATCAGCGGCCTGGTAACGCTGGAAGACGTGATCGAGCAGATTTTGGGCGACATCGAAGACGAGTTCGACGAAGATGACAGCGCGGACAATATCTTCGCCGTCTCCCCCGACCGCTGGCGCATCAACGCCGTTACCGAAATCGAAGACGTGAACGAATTTTTCGGCACGGACTACAGCGACGAAGAAGTGAACACCATCGGCGGGCTGGTGATTAAAGAGCTCGGCCACCTGCCCGTGCGCGGCGAAAAAGCCGTTATCGGCCCCTTGCAATTCACCGTAGCCCGCGCCGACAACCGCCGCCTGCACACGCTGATGGCGGTGAAAGCCAAGCCCGAATAAGCCCGCACGATAAAGGCTACCTGAAACCGGATTTCCATTTTTCAGGTAGCCTTTCGTTCCAACGTGCCCGTATGGTGAATGTATGCATAGAATCATAGGATATAGAGAATTACGTACAGGAAAACGAATACAAGGCATATATTTGCCAATATAAAATAAGCAAACATGATTATTTGGATGAGGGCAGGGTAGTCGGTGAAGATATGCTGCAAGCTATTTATTTAGCCATGATCAAACTAGGCGTCATCCTGTCTCACACAGATTATTGGAAAAAGGAAAATTTATCTTGGTATGGGGACAAAAATCTTGGGTTTCCCTTACCCGATCATTTAAACTAGCGAGTAGCAACTGCATTTTTAACTCCGTCGGGCAAAAATTAAGCACGGGACAAAGCGGCAAGCCGCAGGCAGTACGGCAAGGCGAGCCAACGCCGTATGAGGAAATAAGCAATTTGGCTATAATGTCGCCGTATTCCAGCCCAACACACCCAAAAGCACCAGCATAAGGATTTTCAGGTAGCCTTCCGCCATGTCCAAAAGGCTACCTGAAATTTATAGTGAATTAAATTTAAACCAGTACAGCGTTGGCTCGCCTTGCCGTAACGTGTGTACTGTCTGCGGCTCGCCGCCTTGTCCTGATTTAAATTTAATCCACTATATATCAAAAGGATTCAAAATGGTTTTCTCCTCCCTCCTCACCCTGCTCGACGACATCGCCTCCGTGCTCGACGACGTGGCCTTGATGACCAAAGTGGCCGCCAAAAAAACCGCCAGCGTGGTGGGCGACGATTTGGCGCTCAATGCCAACCAGGTAACCGGCGTGCGCGCCGACCGCGAGCTGCCCATCGTGTGGGCGGTGGCCAAGGGCTCGCTGGTGAACAAGCTGATTCTGATTCCCGCCGCCCTGCTGCTTTCCGTGTTCGCCCCCGCGCTGATTACGCCGCTCTTAATGCTCGGCGGTGGTTATTTGTGCTTCGAAGGCGTGGAAAAACTACTGCACAAGCTGATGCACCGCCGCGACGGCAGCGCACATAGCGTGCCCGACGAATTGATCGACGAAAACGCCAAAATCAAAGGCGCCATCCGCACCGACTTCATCCTCTCCGCCGAAATCGTCATCATCGCCCTGGGCGTGGTGGCCGAATCCAGCCTCACCACCCAAATCATCAGCCTGCTGCTCATCGGCATCGGGCTCACCGTGTTTGTGTATGGCATCGTAGCGTTGATCGTGAAGGCCGACGACTTCGGCTTCGCCCTGATGCGCCGCCCTGCTAGCGCTGCGGTTGGTAAAGCCATTATTTTGTTTATGCCGTGGTTTATGCGCGGCGTCAGCATCGTGGGTACGCTGGCCATGTTCCTCGTGGGCGGCGGCATTTTTGCCCACAATTGGGGCGCACTGCACCATTGGCTGCACGAACACCACTGGGACAGCGGCCTCACCAGCACGCTTGCCTACCTAATCACCGGCCTCGTCGTGGGCGCGGTTGCCTGCGCGGTGGTGTTGCCGCTGATGAAGCTGTGGGAAAAGCGGCGGCAGGATTGAGTTGGCGCATAGTGCAATGGAAGGCTACCTGAAAGCGCAGCTTCAACGCAGTCAAAACGCAACGTAGCAAAGTTCCTGCGAAGCTAAAAGTTTCAGGTAGCCTTTTTCTTATCTACACACGATAGACTGGATACTTAACATCGAGCAAAGCATTTGATATTTCCAATATAGTGAATGCAAGCAAGAATGCTGCTGCATTGGCTCGCCCAGCCGTTCCAGTGCTACTGTCTGCGGTTTGCCGCTTCGCTCCATTCTCATTTGCACAGTAATAAAGGCTACCTGAAAGTTTCAGGTAGCCTTTTTCTTGCCTACACAAGCGCTGGTTTAGTCGCCTGCGGCCATCAGGTGGGCGTTGCCGCCGGCGGCGGTGGTATTGATGCTGCAGGAGGTTTCTTCAAACAGCTGCAGCACGTCCACGCCGTGTTGGGCGTTGATGATGCGCACCAGTGCACCGTCACTGCCGGCCAGTGTCTGTTTGAGTTCCACCGGCAATTCTTCCAGGGCAACCACATGGCTGATGCCGGCGGAAGCGGGCGTGGCGGAAGTTTCCAGCAGGTCGGGAGCCTGTTCGGCGTAGGCGGCCAAGGGATGCTGGTCGGACACGAGGGCGGTGATGCCGGAGCCGGCAAGCTCAACCCAGGCAGCAAAGGCTTGGGGCAGGCTGCCGCCGTAGAGCCACACGCGTTTGGGCGCCTGCCAGCTCAATACGTTGTGCTCGCCGGTGGGGCCGCACAATACTTGCTCGGCTTGGCGCAGGGTGTGTACGCGGGCGCGGCCGAGGCTGCCGGCCAAGTCCAGTTTCTGCTCTTGGGTGAGCGGCAGGCTTTGCAGCAGGGTTTGCAGGCGGTTGAGCGCGTCTTCGTCGGCTTGGCCGCTGCGGGTGAGCGGGGGCGTGCGCCAGCTGTTGAGGTGGCTGAGGCGTTGCAGGTAGAAGGGACCGCCGGCTTTGGGGCCGGTGCCGGAGAGGCCGTGGCCGCCGAAGGGCTGCACGCCCACCACGGCACCGACGATGTTGCGGTTCACATAAAGGTTGCCGGCTTCGATGCGGCGGCGGATGTGTTCCACCGTGCCGTCGATGCGGCTGTGAATACCGCCGGTGAGGGCGTAGCCTTTGGCGTTGATTTGGTCGATGAGCTGGTCGAGCTCGTCGGCGCGGTAGCGGATAACGTGCAGGATCGGGCCGAACACTTCGCGCTGCAAATCGTTCAAATTGTTCAATTCAAACAGGGTAGGTGCGATGAAGGTGGCGTTATCGGCATTTTCAGGTAGCCTGATTTGATGGCTGGATTTGGCGATACCTTTCATGCGGTCGATGTGGCTTTGCAGATTGGCCTGCGCTTCGGCGTCGATTACCGGGCCGATGTCGGTGCTCAGCTCGGCTGGGTTGCCCACGCGCAATTCGTCCATTGCGCCGCGAATCATGTTCACCATGCGGTCGGCCACGTCTTCCTGCACACACAAGATACGCAGGGCGGAGCAACGCTGGCCGGCACTGTCGAAGGCGGAGGCAAGTACGTCAACGCATACCTGCTCGGCCAGCGCGGTGCTGTCCACAATCATGGCGTTCTGGCCGCCGGTTTCGGCGATCAGCACAGGCTGGCCGCTGCGGCGGGCGAGCGATTGGTTAATGAGGCGAGCCACTTCGGTAGAGCCGGTGAACACCACGCCGTTGATGCGTTCGTCTTGCGTGAGGGCGGCACCCACATCGCCCGCGCCGAGCACAAGCTGCAGCACGTTGCGCGGAATACCGGCTTCGTGCATCAGCTGCACGGCGCGGTAGGCGATCAGGCTGGTTTGCTCGGCGGGTTTGGCCACCACGGTGTTGCCTGCGGCCAATGCAGCCACCACTTCGCCGGTGAAGATGGCCAGTGGGAAGTTCCACGGGCTGATGGTGATGATGGTGCCCACACCTTGGCTGTTTTCAGGTAGCGTGTGTTCGGCTTCGTCGGCGTAGTAGCGGCAGAAATCCACGGCTTCGCGCACTTCGGCGATGGCGTTGTTCAGCGTTTTGCCGGCTTCGCGCACGGCCAAAGCCATCAGCTCGGGCATGTGCGCTTCCATCAGGTCGGCCAGGCGGCGCAGCATGGTGGCGCGCTCGGCGGCGGAAACGGCAGCCCAGCTGCTTTCGGCGGCTTTGGCGGCGGCGATGATTTCCGGTACGGCGGCGGCCTCTACGAAGGCGGCGCTGCCCACTACTTCGCTGTGGTCGGCCGGATTGCGCACTTCATGCGCGGCCTGGGTTGGGGCAGCCACGGCCAAAAGCGGCACGGCATGCAAGGGCGAGGCAGCAGCATTGTTCATAACGGTTTGCAGCTCTTGCAGCGTGCTTTCGTTGCTCAGGTCGAGGCCTTGCGAATTGAGGCGTTCATTGCCATACAGATTGCGCGGCAGCGGCAAGCTGTTGTTGGGATGAATACCTTGTTCGGCCAAGGTGTCGAACGGGCTGCGGATGAGGGTGTCGATGCTGATGTTTTCATCCACAATCTGGTTTACAAACGAGGTGTTCGCACCGTTTTCCAACAGGCGGCGCACCAAGTAGGCGAGCAGGGTTTCATGCGTGCCCACCGGCGCATACACGCGCACGCGCCGTCCCAAGTTTTGTGGGCCGACCACTTGGTCGTACAGGGTTTCGCCCATGCCGTGCAGGCATTGGTGTTCGAACTGTTTGCCTTTGCCCATCTGGTAAATCGCGGCCAGGGTGTAGGCGTTGTGGGTGGCGAATTGCGGGAACACGGCGTCTTGCGCATCCAGCAGTTTGCGCGCGCAGGCCAAGTAGGAAATGTCGGTGTGGACTTTGCGGGTATAGGTGGGATAGCCATTCATACCGTCCACTTGCGCCCATTTGATTTCGCTGTCCCAATACGCGCCTTTCACCAGGCGGATCATCAGCTTCTGATTGTTGCGGCGGGCAAGGTCGATTAAATAGTCGATTACGAAGGGGCAGCGTTTCTGATAAGCCTGCACCACGAAGCCAATGCCGTGGTAGCCGGCCAGATCGGGATCGGAAACCAGGGCTTCCATCAAATCGAGCGAGAGTTCGAGGCGGTTGGCTTCTTCGGCGTCGATGTTGATGCCGATATCGTATTTTTTGCCGAGCAGGAACAATTCTTTCAGGCGCGGCAGTAGCTCGCTCATCACGCGGTCGTGCTGGGCGCGGGAATAGCGCGGGTGGATGGCGGAGAGTTTGACGGAAATGCCGTTGCCTTCATAAATGCCTTTTCCGGCGGCATCTTGGCCGATGGCGTGGATGGCGTTGACGTAGTCTTGATAGTAGCGTTCGGCATCGGCTTCGGTCATGGCGGCTTCGCCGAGCATATCGAAGGAATAGAGATAGCCGAGTTTTTCGCGTTCTTTGCCGTTTTTCAGGGCTTCTTCGATGGTTTGGCCAGTAACGAACTGTTTGCCGAGCATGCGCATGGCATAGTCTACGCCTTTGAGGATGAGCGGCTCGCCGCCTTTGCTCACGATGCGGGTGAGCGCGTTGCCGAGGCTCTGGCCGCTGGGGGCGGCAGCAAGTTTACCGGTTACCAGCAAGCCCCAGGCGGCAGCATTTACAAATAGAGAGGGGCTGTTGCCGAGGTGGCTTTTCCAGTTGCCGCCAGAGATTTTGTCGTGGATGAGTTTGTTGCGGGTGGCTTTATCGGGAATACGCAGCAGGGCTTCGGCCAAACACATCAGGGCGATGCCTTCTTCGCTGGAAAGGGAGAACTCATGCATCAAGGCGTCCACCCCGCTGGCGCGGCGCCGCTCTTCGCGCACCTGCTTCACCAGCCGGCGGGCGAGCCGGTCGGCGGCGGTACGCTCGTCTTGGCTCATCTGGGCGCGTTCGAGCATATCCTGCACGGCTTCAACTTCGTCGCGGCGGTAGGCATCGGTAACGGCTTGGCGCAGGCTGGTTTGTTGGGGGTGGGCAAACTGGAACATGGTTGGTCTCCGTGGTTGGTGGGGCTGCCCGATAAACCGCTTTTCAGGTAGCCTCTGTTTCGTTATGAATAGCTGCTTGGTTTGAACTTCGGTAAAACGGCATCATAAACCAAACTGCGGATAATGTGAAAGAATGTTTGGCAAGGATGGGGCTTGGTTAATCGCTTAAGGGCTGGCTGAAAAGGCCAGGAGCGGTTGCAGCTAGCCTGAAGCCTTTTGATACGGGCAGTTTGAAGGCTACCTGAAAACTTTTCAGGTAGCCTTTTGTCGCCCTTTATTTCGCGGCGCGGTAGTCTGCATCGGCTTTTTCGAAGCGTTGGCAGATTTCCTCGGAAGGTGCTTTGCCAACCAGCGATACAGCTACGGCAGTCAGGCCGCAGACGATGAAGCCGGGGATGATTTCATACAGCGTAGCCATGCCGGCGTTGGCCAGCGCAGGATTCACCACCTGTACCCACAGCACCACCACCGCAGCGCCGGCAATCATGCCTGCCAATGCGCCGTTGGCAGTCATGCGTTTCCAGAACAGGGAAAGGATCACGATGGGGCCGAATGCCGCGCCGAAGCCGGCCCAGGCAAATTCCACCAGTTGCAGCACTTTGCTGTCGGGGTCAGCGGCAATCAGGATGGCGATAACGGCCACTGCCAACACCATGATGCGGCCAATCCACACCAATTCTTTTTGCGGCGCGTTCGGGCGCAAGAAGCCTTTGTAGAAGTCTTCGGTAATGGCGCTGGAGCACACCAAAAGCTGGCAAGACAAGGTTGACATCACGGCCGCCAGAATCGCGCTCAAAATCACACCGGCAATCCACGGGTTAAACAGCAGGGTGGACAAGGCGATGAACACGCGCTCGTGGTTGCCCTGCATGGCCGCGGCTTGCTCGGGATGGGCGCCGAAATAGGCGATACCAAAATAACCCACGGCCACTGCGCCGCCCAAACACAAAATCATCCAAGTCATGCCGATGCGGCGAGCACCCACCAGCGATTTCACACTTTCGGCGGCCATGAAACGTGCCAGAATGTGTGGCTGGCCGAAGTAGCCCAAGCCCCAGGCGGCGGTGGAAATGATGCCGATGAAAGTCGTGCCGTGCAGCAGGCTGCCGTATTCCTTGCCGCTGGTAGTGGCAGCGGTTTGGATGATGGCGGAAACTTCATCTGCACCGCCCGCACCCAAATACACCATCACCGGCGTGAGCAGCAGGGCAAAAATCATCAGCGTGGCCTGCACAGTGTCTGTCCAGCTCACAGCCAGAAAGCCGCCGATAAAGGTGTAGGCAATGGTGGCGCCCGCACCCAGCCACATGGCGCTGGTGTAGCTCATGTCGGTGAACAGGCTTTGGAACAGGCGGGCACCGGCCACAATGCCGCTGGCACAATAAATGGTGAAGAAAAACAGAATGATGAACGCGGAAATCACTTTCATCGCCTGCCCTTGCGCGCCGAAGCGGTGGTGGAAATAATCGGGCAGGGTGAGCGCGTTGTTGTTGTATTCGGTATGTACGCGCAGCCGTCCGGCCACCAAGAGCCAGTTGAGATACGCGCCAATAATCAGGCCGATGGCAATCCAAGATTTGCTCAGGCCGCTCAAATACACTGCGCCCGGCAGGCCCATCAGCAGCCAGCCGGACATATCCGAAGCCCCGGCCGACATGGCGGTAACAAACGGGCCCAAGCTGCGGCCGCCGAGGATATAGTCGTCGAAATTGCGGGTGGAGAAATAAGCCGCGAGGCCGATTAACAGAACGGCAACCAAATAGATGCCGAAGGTGATATACATCGGGTTCATGAGCTGCTCCTTGTTGTTATCTTTGATTTCCTAACCGCCTCGTGGCGGTTTGATGGTGTATCGCTAAAGCACCTATTTCTTCTTACCGCGTCGGCTTGCCTTGCCATACTGCTCGTACTGTCTTCGGCTCGACGCCTGGTATGAAAAAATAAGTGCTTCAGCTATGGCCGCCTGCTGTAAAAACGAGCAACCTGGTTTTGCTTATACTGGAAAACAACAGAATAAGTCAATATGCGTAAAGAAACTTGCAAATAACCTGCGGGAGGAGAACAAAATCAATCCAATTGAGAATGAAAAAGGCTACCTGAAAACACAGGCTTCAATAGGGTGAAAACAAAGTTTTAACGAACTGAATCGATGTTTTGATGAAGCTCAGGCTGGTGTTTTGATGAGATGAAAGCGTAAGCTCGGATGAAGTACGCCAGGCGTCAAGCCGATTGCTGCTGAAGTGGTCCGTACAAGCAAGATACTAGGCCGAATAGGCTAGATGGAAATATATTTCCTATTGTTATCATATTATTACTGCAACTCAAACCCAAAAAAGGCTACCTGAAAACCATTTGATGTTTTTCAGGTAGCCTTTTCTTTGCGCCACCGTGCCAAGCAAAAACCATGCCGAACGGGTTTGTGCCCGTGCTAGAGCATGTTATCATGGGTCTAATTCGAAATTGAGATTGCCCGCATGAGCCCTATTCTGCCTGAACTGCCCGAATACCTGCGCCGCCGCGCCGCCGAAATCAAACTGCTGATTATGGACGTGGACGGCGTGCTCACCGACGGCCGCATCTTCATCCGCGACAACGGCGAAGAAGTCAAAGCCTTCCACACGCTCGACGGGCACGGCATCAAAATGCTGCATCAATGCGGCGTGCAAACCGCCATCATTACCGGCCGCGACGCCCCCTCCGTGGCGATGCGCGCCAAACAGCTCGGCATCCATCACTACTTCAAAGGCATCAGCGACAAACGCGCTGCCTACGCCGAATTACGCGAAACCGCCGGTGTGGCCGAACACGAATGCGCCTACATCGGCGACGACGTGGTGGATTTGCCCGTGATGGTGCGCTGCGGCCTGCCCGCGGCTGTGCCTGAAGCGCACGAATGGGTGCTGCAGCACGCCGCCTACATCACCCGCCGCCCGGCCGGCGCCGGTGCTGTGCGCGAATTGTGCGAAGTCATCATGCAGGCCAAAGGCTACCTGAAAACCGCTTGGGAGCAATACACAGAATGATTAAACGATTCGGCGGCTGGTGGTTTCCGCTGGTGTTGGCACTCGCGCTCGGCGGCGTGAGCTTCTGGCTCGACCGCATCAGCCAGCTCGAAACCGAAGAAACCCCGCTCGATCCGCACGAGCCGCAATACCAGATTTTCGGCATCCGAGGCCGCCGCTTTGCTGCCGACGGCAGCCTGGCCCAGCAGCTCACCGCCACCCGCGCCTGGCAGTTTCCCAACCGCCAAGACGGCTATTTGGCCGATCCCAACGTGATGTTTTCGCAAGGCGGGCAGATGGTGTACCGCATCACTGCCGATCAGGCACACTATATCGGCAGAGAAAACCAAGTGGTATTTGAGAAAAACGTGGTATTCGACAAACCCGCTATGAACGGTCAGCCCGCCGGCCGCCTCAAAACCGACAGCCTCACCGTCAACACCCAAACCCAAACCGCCCACACTCAAGATTTGGTGAACTATCAATACGGCGCCTCCCACGGCACCGCCCAAGGCATGACCTACAACCACAAACAAGGATTGCTCAACCTTTCCTCCCGCATTAAGGCCGTGATTTATGACCCCAAACAACAGCATTAAACCCGCCCGCGTCCTCCTCCTCGCCGCCGCCCTGCTGCTGCCCGCCGCGGCTTCTGCGCTCACCTCCGACCGCAACCAGCCCATCCAAATCGAAGCCGACCAAGGCTCGCTCGACCAAGGCAACCGCAGTACCGAATTTTCCGGCAACGTGGTTATCCAGCAGGGCACCATGTATATCCGCGCCGCCAAGGTGCGCGTGGTGAAAGCCGCCGACGGCGCGCAAACCATGACCGCCTCCGGCAGCCCCGTACACTTCGGCCAGCAGCTCGACCGCCAAGGCACCGTGAAAGGCCAGGCCGCCCGCGTGGAATACCAATCCGCCACCGGCATCGTGAAACTCAGCGGCGGCGCCAAGCTCGAACGCGGCGGCGACCGGGCCAGCGGCGACACCATTACCTACAACACCCGCACCGAAGTTTATACCGTGCTGGGCGGCAGCCGCAGCAACGCCAACAAAGGCCGCGTGAGCATCACCATCCAGCCGCAGCAGAAATAAGGGAGGTGGGATGAAGGCCGAAACCCTGTTTGCCGAAATGGCCGAACGCTACCGCGCCGCGCCCGACCATCTCTTTTCCCGTTTCCCCGAATACGCCGTATTCCGCCACAGCGGTAGCCGCAAATGGTTTGGCGTGTATCTGCCCGTGCCGGCAGAAAAACTCGGGCGCGCCCCCGGCCGCACCGTGCCCCTGCTCAATGTGAAATGCCGCACCGAGCACATCGGCGCCATGCGCGCCCAAGCCGGCATCCTGCCCGCCTACCACATGAGCAAAGAACACTGGCTGAGTATCGAATTGGAACAGGCCGACGACGTGCTGATCCGCCAACTGATTGACGACAGCTTCCGCCTCACCCAAGGCAAAACCGCGGGCAGAAAACAGACTACCTGAACGCCTGCAATACTGGTTTCAGGTAGCCCCAAACGGTTTCGGGCAGCCCGCATTTGAGGCTACCTGAAAAAATATAGTGGATTAACAAAAATCAGGACAAGGCGGCGAGCCGCAGACAGTACACACGTTACGGCAAGGCGAGCCAACGCTGTACTGGTTTAAATTTAATTCACTATAAAACGCTTTTGCATCGCTAAACAGGATGTTTCAGGTAGCCCCATACCGCACAGGCTACCTGAAACCGAAAACCAAGCAACCATGAATATCCGCGTCTTCCTCCTAGCCTACCTGGCCATGCTAACCGCCTGTGCCGCCCCGCAACCTGCCGCCACCGTTGCGCCAAGCATGCCCGGCGCCCAGCCGGAGCAGCAAACCGCCAACCGCGTGCTGATTGTGTTATACGACCCCGCCGTCGGCTCGGAGCCACTGCTTCAGGCCATGCGCGAAATGCAGGCTGAATTGGTGTACCGTTATACAAACATCAACGGCATCGCCGCCCGCATCCCGCCGCAGCAGGATATGGCGCAGGCCATCCGCCGCTTGGGGCGCGTGCCAGGCGTGTTGCAGATGCAACGCGACCAAATAATGCAGCTGCAAAACCCTGCCGCACATTGAACCCGCGTATGGCAGCCCTATTTTTCAGGTAGCCTCTGCGCTGCCCGTGATACCCAACCAACCCAAGGAAAAACAACATAATGACCACACCGCACAGCCGCCTCAGCGTCAAACAGCTGCGCAAAAGCTTCAAACAGCGCCAAGTGGTGCAGGATTTCTCGCTTGATATCGAAAGCGGCGAAGTGGTTGGCCTGCTCGGCCCCAATGGCGCGGGCAAAACCACCAGCTTTTATATGATTGTCGGCCTGGTGGCTGCCGATCACGGCACCATCCGGCTGGACGGCCACGAGCTGCGCCACATGACCGTGTATCAGCGCGCCCGCTTAGGCCTGGGCTATCTGCCGCAGGAAGCCTCGATTTTCCGCAAGATGACGGTGGAAGAAAACATCCGTGCCATCCTGCAGTTGCACGAAACCGACCGCCATACCATCGAATCGCGCCTCAACGACCTGCTGGCCGACCTAAACATCACCCACTTGCGGCAAAGTCCCGCTCCCGCCCTCTCCGGCGGCGAACGGCGCCGCGTGGAAATTGCCCGTGTGCTGGCCATGAGCCCGCGTTTCATCCTGTTGGACGAACCTTTCGCCGGCGTTGACCCGATTGCCGTGATCGACATTCAAAATATCATCAATTTCCTCAAACAGCGCGGCATCGGCGTGCTGATTACCGACCACAACGTGCGCGAAACGCTGCGCATCTGCGACCGGGCCTATATCATCAACAACGGCGCCGTGCTGGCCAGCGGCCGCCCCGAAGAATTGGTGGGCAATGAAGAAGTACGTGCCGTGTATCTGGGCGAGAACTTCGATTACTAAGGTTTCAGGTAGCCTAAAATGACCCAGCAATCCGTCAAACTCAAATTGCGCCAAACCCAGCAGCTCAATCAAAAGCAGCAGCAATCTTTGCGCATTTTGCATATGTCTTCGCTGGAATTGGCCGAAGAAGTGGAAAGCTGGCTGGCCGACAACCCCCTGCTCGAACGGCCGGAATACGACCCGGCCGACAGCGGCGAGCCCGAACCCCATTATTCCGCTGCCCTGCCCGTTACCCGCAAAACCAACAGCATGGAAGAGAGCGACGTGTGGGAAACCGTGGCCGACGAAGCCGATTTCCGCCGCATGCTGCACGAGCAGGTGTGCGAACACCCGCTAGACGAAGACCAGGCCGCCCGCGTGCATTTGCTCATCGACTACCTCGATGATCAAGGCTACCTGAACGACAGCCTCACCGACATCGTGGAAAACTCCCCGCTGGAATGGATGCTCGATGAAGACGATATGGCCGAAGCCCTGCGCCACCTGCAACAGTTCGACCCCGCCGGCGTGGGCGCGCGCGATTTAGGCGAATCATTATTGCTCCAGCTGGCGCGGCAGCAGCCGGACGACACCGTATTCTGCGCCGTGCAACTGGTGAAACATTTCCTGCCCGACATCGCCAAAAGCAGCCTGCCGCAGCAAGTGCGCAAAAAATTCCCCCAATACAGCGCCGCCACCATCGAAGCCGCCCAAGCCCTCGTCGCCTCCCTCAACCCCTTCCCCGCCTACGGCCTTTCCGGCTCCGGCCACACCGAATACGTCGATCCCGACGTGTGGATCCGCCCCGATCCCGAAACCGGCAAATGGATGGTGGGCATGTACCGTCAGGCCTGGCCGCAGGTGCAGCTCAATCAGGAATATTCCGACCTACTCGCCGAATACGGCAGCGAAGCGCCGGAGTTGAAACAAAAGCTCAATGAGGCTAAAGTATTGCTAAGCTCGCTGGAGCAGCGCAAAAGCACCGTGTTGCGGCTGGCCGAAACCATTCTGGAGCGTCAGGCCGATTTCTTCTCCTTCGGAGCCATCGGCCTCGTGCCGCTTACCATTAAAGAAACTGCCGCCAACCTCGGCCTGGCCGAAAGCACGGTGTCCCGCGCCGTGAACCAAAAATATTTGGCTTGCCCGCAAGGCGTATTTCCGCTACGCTATTTTTTCAGCCAGGCAGCCGCCTACAGCAGCGAAGAAGACGGCGACGGCATCAGCGCCAACGCGGTGAAGGCTCTGATTGAGAGCCTGATTGCCGCCGAAGACAAACGCAAACCGCTCTCCGACCAAGCCATGTCCGACCGGCTCGCTCTGCAAGGCATTGTGCTCGCCAGGCGCACCGTGGCCAAATACCGCGAAGAACTCAATTTCCCGCCTGCGCACCAACGCAAGCAGAAAGC
The DNA here is from genome assembly GCF_057315495.1 of Eikenella sp. Taxonomy (NCBI): domain Bacteria; kingdom Pseudomonadati; phylum Pseudomonadota; class Betaproteobacteria; order Neisseriales; family Neisseriaceae; genus Eikenella; species Eikenella sp. The sequence continues at coordinate 499 of NZ_DBHKXY010000006.1, read as the reverse complement.
CTAGCTTGCCGCCGCGCGCAGCCAACCCACCTGTAAAGGAGTGAGCTATGAACCTGAAAATCAACGGAATCAACATCGAGGTTACCGAAGCCCTGAGAGACTACATCAGCGGCAAACTCGAACGCATTGTCCGCCACAGCGACAACGTGATTTCCGCCACCGTTACCCTGTCGGTGGACAAACTGGTGCAGAAAGCTGAAGTGGATTGGCATATGGCCGGCAAAGACCTGCACCTCGACCAAACCGACAAAGACATGTACGCCGCCATCGACCTCTTGGTAGACAAACTTGACCGCGCTGTACTCAAACATAAAGAGAAAAAACAGCAGCACCGTGTTGAACCCAGCGGCAAGCTGAGCATCGAATAAACTTTGAACCGCCCGATTGGGCATAGATAAAGCAGGCTGCAAAGCCTGCTTTTTTAGGCATAAGTAACAAAAAAGATGCTAAAGCCCCCCGCAAGCCTTATCCTGCAAGGCTTTAAACGGAGTCAAAACTT
>NZ_DBHKXY010000005.1:0-13497 GCF_057315495.1 Eikenella sp. | reverse complement strand
ACTTACTGGCAAGGTTCTCTGAAATAGCACCTTTTTTGTTACTTATGCCGGATTTTTCAGGTAGCCTCAAGTACAGGCAAAACAAAACCCTGCCATTATCTGGCAGGGCTTTCCGATGTTGAAACCAAGGTTATTCCCACTCAATCGTGGCGGGCGGTTTGCCGCTCACGTCGTACACCACGCGGTTGATGCCTTTGATTTCGTTGATAATGCGGTTGGACACTTTGCCCAAGAGCGAGTAGGGCAGCTCGGCCCAGTGCGCGGTCATGAAGTCGCTGGTGATGACGGCGCGCAGGGCGACCACGTAGTCATAAGTGCGGCCATCGCCCATCACGCCCACGGATTTCACGGGCAGGAACACGGCAAATGCTTGGCTGGTGAGGTCGTACCAAGAGGTGCCGTTTTCGTCTTTGTGGTTGCGCAGTTCCTGAATGAAAATGTCGTCTGCCTGGCGCAGCAGGTCGGCGTATTCGCGCTTCACTTCGCCCAGAATCCGCACGCCCAAGCCGGGGCCGGGGAAGGGGTGGCGGTACACCATTTCGCGCGGCAGGCCGAGCGCTACGCCCAGTTCGCGCACTTCGTCTTTGAACAAATCGCGCAGCGGTTCGAGCAGCTTCAGCTTCATGTTTTCAGGTAGCCCGCCCACGTTGTGGTGCGATTTGATGGCGTGGGCTTTTTTGGTTTTCGCGCCGGCGGATTCGATTACGTCGGGGTAAATCGTGCCTTGCGCCAGCCATTTGGCGTTGGTGAGTTTTTTCTCTTCGGCGTCAAATACTTCAATGAATTCTGCGCCGATAATTTTGCGTTTTTGCTCGGGGTCGGTAACGCCGGCGAGTTTCGCCATAAACTGTTCGCTGGCGTCCACATGAATCACGCGCACGCCCAAGTTGTTGGCAAACATTTTCATCACGTTTTCGGCTTCGTTCAGGCGCAGCAGGCCGTGGTCGACGAAGACGCAGGTGAGCTGGTCGCCGATGGCGCGGTGGATCAGCGCGGCGGCCACGGAGGAATCCACGCCGCCGGACAAGCCCAAAATCACTTCGTCGCTGCCGACTTGTTCGCGGATTTTAGCCACGGCTTCGTCGATGTAGTTCGGCATGGTCCAGCTGGGCTGTGCGCCGCAGATGTCGAGCACGAAGCGGTTGATGAGGGCGCGGCCTTGTTTGGTGTGGGTCACTTCGGGGTGGAATTGGATGCCGTAGAAGCGGCGTTCTGCGTTTTCCATCATGGCGATGGGGCAGGAGGGCGTGCTGCCGATAGTGCGGAAGTTTTCAGGCAGCCTGCACACTTTGTCGCCGTGGCTCATCCACACGTCCAAGGTGTTCGATGCGCCGTCTTGAATGCCGCTGGTGAGCGCGCTGTCTTGCGTTTGCACTTGCGCGTAACCGAATTCGCGCTGGTTGCCGGCCTGCACTTCGCCGCCCAAGTGGTGCGCCATAAACTGCATGCCGTAGCAGATGCCGAGCACGGGCACGCCCAAATCGAACAGCCCCGTGTCGGCCTGGTATTCGCTGTCGTACACGGAATTAGGGCCGCCGGAAAGGATGATGCCTTTCGGGTTGAAGGCTTTGATGTCGGCCAGCGGCATGTCGTAGGGGTGCAGCTCGCAATACACATGGGCTTCGCGCACGCGGCGGGCGATAAGCTGGGTGACTTGCGAACCAAAGTCGAGGATGAGGATTTTGTCGGGGCTGGTCATATCGGTATCTCTGTGTGGATTTGGATAGGATTTCTGGTTTCAGGTAGCCTCTGCCCGCTTTGGCAGTAAGTTCAGGCTACCTGAAATATGGGGGTTAAACGCGGCAAGGTTGGTCGGTTTAACGGTAGCGCCGCAAGATGCGCTGGATGTGTGAGCGGCGCTGCCGGCATACTGCCGCTGTGTCTGCATCGGTGCCGGTGTCGTAACGGTTGCGCTCGGCTTCCACCTGTGCGCCGTTTTGCCGCCACCATGCTTCTTGGTCGCGGTTGAAGCAGGGTTTGCTTAACTGCATCAGCTTGTCGGCTTGCTGCTCGGCGGCTTGGGGGAGCGCGAAAGTGTCGTTGTCGGTACAAGCAAACAGATAAGTCATAACTTCGATACTGTCGCGGTTAATCTGCCGGCATTGCCGGGCGGTGGGCTGGGCAGCCGCAGCCAGGGGCAGCAGGACCAATATCATCACTAAACGTTTCATGCCTACTCCTTGCGTGAGAAAAATAGACAAACGAAATATTGGGATAGTGTTTTCAGGTAGCCTCACCATCATGGCAGGCTACCTGAAAGCTCAAGCAAACAGTTTTTGCACTTCCGCGCCTACATCGTCGGCACGCATGAAGGTTTCGCCGATTAGGAAGCTGTGTACGCCGTGGCTGCGCATGAATTGCACGTCTTCGCGGCTGCGGATGCCGCTTTCGGTAATCACGATGCGGCCTTCGCCGGTGATTTCGGGCAGCAAATCCAGGGTTTGCTGCAGGCTCACTTCAAAGGTGCGCAGGTTGCGGTTGTTCACGCCGCGCAGCGGGGTGGTGAGGCGGCGGCATTTTTCCAGCTCGTCGGCGTGGTGCAGCTCCAGCAGCACGGCCATGCCCGATTCGTGGGCGATGCCTTCGAATTCTTCCAGCTGGGTTTGGCTGAGCGCGGCGGCAATCAGCAGCACGGCGTCGGCGCCCATGGCGCGGGATTGGTGGATTTGATAGGCGCTCACCATAAAGTCTTTGCGCAAGACTGGCAGCGCCACGGCGGCACGGGCGGTTTTCAGGTAGCCTGCCGAGCCTTGGAAGTAGGGTTCGTCGGTGAGCACGGACAGGCAGGCGGCGCTGGCGGTTTCGTAGGCGCGCGCCAGCTGCTCGGGATGGAAGTCCGGCCGGATCAGCCCCTTGCTGGGGCTAGCTTTTTTGATTTCGGCAATCAGCGCGGCGCGGCCTTGGCTGTGTTGGGCACGCATGGCTTGCACGAAGCCGCGCGGCGGCGGCATATCGGCGGCCCGGGCGCGCAGTTCGGCCAAGGGCAGGGCGGCTTGTGCGGCGGCCACTTCTTGCTGTTTGGTGGCGAGGATGCGGGTGAGGATGTCGCTCATCGGTGGGTGTGCTCTTCGGGCAGGGCGGCGTGGCGCCGGTTGAACTGCTCCAGGGTTTCCAGATTGTGCAGGAAGCGCGAAAGCTCCCGCAGGGCATTGGTGTACACGTCTTTTTTAAATTCAATTACTTCGTCGATGGGCGCCCAATAGTCGTGCCAGCGCCAGGCGTCGAATTCCGGCTGGCTGCTGGCGCGCAGGTGCACATCGCTTTCGCGGCCGGTGAGCCGCAGCAAATACCAAATCTGTTTCTGCCCGCGATACGCGCCGCGCCATTGGCGGCGCACCCAGTTGCCGGGCACGTCGTAGCGCAGCCAGTCGCGGGTGCGGCCGAGGATTTTCACGTGGTGCGGCAAAAGGCCGACTTCTTCGGCCAGCTCGCGATACATGGCGGCCTCGGGACTTTCGCCGGGCTTGATGCCGCCCTGCGGAAACTGCCAGGAATGCTCCTGCACGCGTTTGCCCCAGAACACTTCGTTGCGCTGGTTGGTGATGATGATGCCGACATTGGGGCGATAACCTTCTCTGTCCAACATAATATTTTCGCCCAATTTGAATAATTTTAAACGTACGGATTTTCCCACAAAACGGCACGGCAGGCTACCTGAAAGCTTTCAGGTAGCCTGCTGCCTTGCCTATTTTCATTTGAATCCGCGATATCTTACCTACCCACGCGGATGGTGCTGCGCCACCAGCCGTTTGAGCCGCTCGTTGGCCACGTGGGTGTAGATTTGCGTGGTGTTCAGGCTGGCGTGGCCAAGCATCATCTGCACGCTGCGCAGGTCGGCGCCGTGGTTCACCAGATGGGTGGCGAAGGCGTGGCGCAGGCCGTGCGGGCTGAGCTCGCTGATGCCGGCTTCTGCGGCGTAGCGTTTCACCATCTGCCACACCAATTGGCGGCTGATGCCGCTGCGTTTTTGCCCCACGAATACGAAATCGCACGGGGCGTGTTTGAGCAATTCTCCGCGCGCGGTTTTCAGGTAGCGTTCCAGCCAATACACGGCTTCGGCACCCAGCGGCACGATGCGCTGCTTGTTGCCCTTGCCGATTACGGTAACCACGCCGCGCTGCAAGTCTAAATCTTGCAGCTGCATTTGGGCGGCTTCGGACACGCGCAGTCCGGTGGCATACAGTGTTTCCAGCACGGCTTTGTCGCGCAGGCCGAAGACGGTTTCCGTGTCGGGCGCGGCCAGAAGCGTGTCGATTTGCGCTTCGCCGATCAGCGGCGGCAGGGCGCGGCCTTGGCGCGGCGGACGCAGGTGTTGCGCGGGGTTGTCGCTACGGCGGTTTTGCAGCTGCAAAAAGCCGTAGAGCTGTTTGACGGCGGAGAGGGCGCGCGCTTGGGAAGCGGGTTTTTCATCCGGGGCATACACGGCATCGGCCAAGGCATCGGCATCGGCCTGCTGCCAATCCAAACTTTGTACGTGCAGGCGGCGGGCGACTTTTTCCAAGTCGCGCCGGTAGCCGGCCAGAGTGTTGGCGGCGAGGCGGCGGGTGAGGAAGAGCTCGTCCAGCGTTTGCTCGATGGGCTCTTGCCAGGCGGCAGGCAGCGGCTCGGCCGGGTTCACAATGCCACTCCTTCGTGCGCAAGCAGCCAGCGTTTCACCGCCAGGCTGCGTTCGGTACCTCCGCCCATGCTGAAGCCGCCCAGCCCGTTGGCCGAGAGCACGCGGTGGCAGGGAATCAATAGCGGCAGCGGGTTTTTGCCGCAGGCGCCGCCCACGGGGCGCGGGTGGCTGCCGATGCGTTTGGCAATCCATTGGTAGCTGCGGGTTTCGCCGAACGGAATCTGCGCAATCTGCGCCCACACGGCCTGCTGAAACGCCGTGCCTGCGGGCGGCATAAACGGCGGCAGCGGGGCAGGGCTACCTGAAAAATAGCTGTCCAGCCATTGTGCCAGCGGGGTGTCGTTGGGCAGTGCGGGCAGGAAGGGCGCGGCGCTGTGCTGCAGCAGGATTTCGGCGGGCAGGCCGTTGTGCAGGCGGCACAGCAGCGTGCCTAAGGGGGCTTGGTAACAGTATTGCATGGCGGTGTTCCGCTAGGCCGTTTCGCGCAGCGCGTCGAGCACGGCTTGGGCGTGGCCGGCGGCTTTCACTTTGCGCCATTCGCGCGTGATGTGGCCTTGTGCATCCAAAACGAAGGTGCTGCGTTCGATGCCGAACACTTTTTTGCCATACATATTTTTTTCTTTGATGACATCGAACAGGCGGCACACGGTTTCATCCTTATCCGACAAGAGCGGCACTTCCAGCGCGTATTTGCACACGAATTTCTGATGGCTGGCCACGCTGTCGCGCGATATGCCGGCTACCTGAAAACCGAGCGCCTGAAATTCGGGCAAAAGCGCGCTGAATTCCTGCGCTTCGGTGGTGCAGCCGGGCGTGCTGTCTTTGGGGTAGAAATACAGCACCAGCGGCAGGTGGTCGGCGGCGGCGAAATCGTTGCCGTTTTGGTCGGGTAGGGTGAAAAGATAATTGGCGCTCATGGCGGCTCCTAAGGGGATGAAATCGGCTGGCATTATAGCGTTAAACCGGATAGGTATTGGGAAAGCGTTCGGCTTAGGGTTTGTTGGGGCAAGTGTTTCAGCTAGCCTTTTTGGGTTTCAGGTAGCCTTAATGTGTGGTATAAGCACGGCGTTTCGTTTTAACGCACACTTTAAGGATTAAGCCCATGAATGCCCTGGATTTGCTCACCACCCGCCGCTCTGTGCGCCAGCTCACCGAGCCTGCACCCAACGATGCCCAGCTGGAAATTATTTTGCAGGCCGCCACGCAAGTGCCTGACCACGGCAATCTCACGCCGTGGCATTTTGTGGTGGTGCAAAGCGAGGAGGGGCGGCAGGTCTTCCGCCAAATTTTGAAGCAGTGTGCCGAAGAAATCGGAGGCGAAGCGGCGCGCAAGGCTGAAGTGGTGGGGCAGATGGCGCCGATGGTGATCGGCGTGGTGTCCAAACCCAAGCTGGATTGCCTCAAGCCGAAGCTGGAGTGGGAGCAAATGCTTAGCGCCGGCTGCGCCGCCTATGCCGCCCAACTGGCGGCCAAGGCGCAAGGTTTCGACAATGTGTGGATTACCGGGCTGTGGGTCAACACCGCCGCGCTGCGCGAAGCCTTCGGCTGTGGCGAACACGACAAAATCATCGGCCTGCTGATGATCGGCACGGCGCAGAAAGAGGTCGACGGCCCGAAAAATACGGACTTGAGCGAGTTGGTCAGCCGTTGGTAATGCGGTTGGTAAAAGGCTACCTGAAAGCATAAGCTTCAACACAGTTGAAACGGGCAATGCGAGTTGCTGCGAAGCTAAAATTTTCAGGTAGCCTTTTGCCGACTTGTTACTGGGAGTAGGTGGTTCTAACTTATCGTTAAATTGCAGCTGATGTGCGAGAAGTACAAGCTGCCTGTTATTTGGCTTGAATTTTGTTGCAGCGGAAGCTTTCAGGTAGCCTTTATTGCATAACGCTATCTGGATTGTCCCAACAACAAAAAGGCTACCTGAAAATTTCAGGTAGCCTTTTATTCAGCTGAATGCCAATCTTACTTGGCGGCTTGGTCTACGCGTTCGCGCAATTCCTTGCCGGCTTTGAAGTGCGGCACGTATTTCTCGGGCACGTTCACTTTTTCGCCTGTTTTCGGATTGCGGCCGATGCGAGCCGGACGATGGTTCAGGTCGAAACTGCCGAACCCGCGAATCTCGATACGCTGACCACGAGCCAGCGCACGGGTCATGGCATCCACCAAAACCTTCACGCTTTGCTCCACATCCTTAACAGCCAGGCGGGAATGCCCTTGAGCCAGGTACTTCTCGGCCAGATGGGCCATCAACTCTGATTTGGTCATTTTGCGCTATCCTTATTCGTTTTCGCCGCCCAGCTTGGCCTTGAGCAAGTCGCCCAGGCTGGTGGTGCCGGCGTGGCTGGCCGCTGCGTTCACGGTGTTGAGCGCTTCGCGGTTTTCTTTGGCAGTGCGGGCTTTTACCGACAGCTTAATATTGCGGTTTTTGCGGTCTACGGTAACGATGACGGCTTCCACTTCGTCGCCTTCTTTGAGCTTGGTGGTCAAGTCTTCCACGCGCTCGCTGTCGAACTCGGAAGCAGGCAGGTAGGCCACCACTTCGTCGGCCAGCTGCACTTCGGCGCCTTTGGCTTCAACAGATTTCACGGTGCCTTTCACCAAGGCGCCTTTGTCGTTGATGCTGATGTAGCTGCCGAAGGGGTCGCCTTCGAGCTGTTTGATGCCCAAGCTGATGCGTTCTTTCTCTACATCGATAGACAATACAACGGCTTCCACATCTTCGCCTTTTTTGTATTTGCGTACGGCTTCTTCGCCGCTTTCGCTCCAAGAGAGGTCGGAGAGGTGTACCAGGCCGTCGATGTTGCCGGGCAGACCCACGAAAATACCGAAATCGGTGATGGATTTAACCGCGCCGGTGAGTTTGTCGCCTTTGTTGAAGTTGGCGGCAAATTCTTCCCACGGATTGGCTTGGCATTGTTTCATGCCCAGGCTGATGCGGCGGCGGTCTTCGTCGATGTCCAGAATCATCACTTCTACTTCGTCGCCCAGCTGAACCACTTTGCTCGGGTGAACGTTTTTGTTGGTCCAGTCCATTTCGGAAACGTGTACCAAACCTTCGATGCCCTGTTCGATTTCAACGAATGCACCGTAGTCGGTCAGGTTGGTTACCTTGCCGAACAGGCGGGTGCGGGCGGGGTAACGGCGAGCGAGGCCGCTCCAGGGGTCTTCGCCCAGCTGTTTCATACCCAAAGATACGCGGCTGCGGTCTTGGTCGAATTTCAATACTTTGGCTTCTACTTCCTGGCCCACTTCCAGCACTTCGCTGGGGTGCTTCACGCGGCGCCATGCCAAATCGGTGATGTGCAACAGGCCGTCGATGCCGCCCAAGTCTACGAATGCGCCGTAGTCGGTGATGTTCTTCACGATACCTTTCACCACGGTGCCTTCCTGCAGGGTTTCCAGCAGAGCCTGGCGCTCTTCGCCCAGGGTTTCTTCCAGCACGGCGCGACGGGATACCACTACGTTGTTGCGTTTGCGATCCAGTTTGATCACTTTGAATTCAACTTCTTTGCCTTCAAAGTGAGAAGTGTCTTTCACCGGGCGCACGTCTACCAGAGAGCCTGGCAGGAAAGCGCGGATGCTGTTGATCATCACGGTGAGGCCGCCTTTGACCTTGCCGTTGATCACGCCGGAGAGAATCTCGCCGCTTTCCATGGCTTCTTCCAAAGCCAGCCAATCGGCAGCGCGTTTGGCTTTTTCGCGGGAGAGTTTGGTTTCGCCGAAGCCGTTTTCTACGGATTCGATGGTTACGGTAACGAAATCGCCGACTTTAACTTCCAGTTCGCCCTGGGCGTTTTTGAATTCGTTCAAATCAATCAGGGATTCGGATTTCAGGCCGGCGTTCACGATAACGTGTTTGTCGGTAATCGCCACCACTTCGGCGGTAATCACCTCGCCCTGATTCATTTCTTGTACGGCTGAGTATTCTTCCAGTAACTGGGCAAAATTTTCCATAAGGTTTTGTCTTTTCCACGCACGGCCAAGGAGTGCGGAGGGTTGGAGTTGATGGAAGCCTGCCACCCTTGGCATGGCAGGCGTGAGTTAAATCAATTGTTTATACAACACAGCCGCGCCCAAGCGGAACGGATGCGCCGAAAACGCGGCATTATACAGTAACTTTATTTTTCCCGATACCAATCAAGCACTTTTTTTACCGATTCTTCAATCGTCAGTGCCGAAGTGTCGAGCAGATGGGCTTCGGGCAGCTTTTGCAGCGGCGCAACGGCTCGGTTGCGGTCGGCTTCGTCGCGCGCTTCGATGTCGGCCAAAATGCGCTCAAAACCAGCACCATCAAGCGGTACGCCGATTTGTTTGGCGCGGCGTTCGGCACGCACTTGCGGCGAAGCGGTGAGGAAAACTTTGAGCACGGCATCGGGGAAGACCACCGAACCCATATCGCGCCCGTCGGCCACCAGCCCCTGTTCGGTTAGAAACGCGCGCTGCCGCTGCAACAAAGCCGTGCGTACAGCAGGCAGCGCCGCCACCCGTGATGCCCCCATGCCGATTTCTTCGCTGCGGATGGCGGCGGAAACATCTTCCCCGTCCAACAGCACCACGCCCTCGACAAATTCCGCCGGCAAAACCTGCGCCAGCGCGGCCACAGCAGCTTCGTTATCCCAAGCGATTTGGCGGTTGCGCGCATAGAGTGCGGTGATGCGGTAGAGTGCGCCCGAATCCAGATAACGCCAGCCCAAGGCATCCGCCACCCGCTGCGCCACCGTGCCTTTGCCCGATGCGCTCGGCCCGTCGATTGCGATTACTTTCTGCGGCATAGCTGTCTCCGAAAAAAAACGCCATCTTACCTGAGATTGCCGATGAACGGGGCAGGAATGGCGCAGATAGGGGAGGTGTGGGCAGGAAAGGCTACCTGAAAAATGGGGCGGCTAAATGGTAGACAACAGGTTTTCAGCCAACCTTCTAATCCGCTCCCCCCAGCATCCCCAGCAACTCTTCTTCACTCAACACGGCCACGCCCAGCGCCTGCGCCTTTTCCAGTTTGCTGCCTGCGGCTTCGCCCGCCACCACGAAATCGGTTTTTTTGGACACGCTGCCGCTCACTTTGCCGCCGGCGGCTTCGATGAGGGCGGCGGCTTGGTCGCGTTTCAGGGTGGGCAGGGTGCCGGTTAGGACAAAGGTTTTGCCGGCGATCAGGCTGTTTTCGGGGAGCAGGCTGCCTGAAACGTTGTCTGCGCCGCTTTCAGACAGCGCTTCGGTGAAGGTGATGATGTCTTGCAGCAAGGCGGCGTGTGCAGGCTGCCTGCGCCAGTCTTGCCATTCTTGCGGCAGGGCTTGGTCGGTTTGCAGGGCGTGCAGGCTGCCTGCGAGTTGCCAGAGTTCGGCGGCGCGTTTTTCGCTGAGTTTAATGTCGGGCAGGCGTTGCAGCCATTGTTCGGGGGCGGCGTGGGCGCGGGTTTGGGGCGATGGGGCGGCGGCTTGCGGGACGACGTATTGCAATAGGTCGTCCAGCATTTTTTGCTGTGCAGGCTGCCTGAAATAGTGGGCGATGGCGTGGGCGACGACGCTGCCGATGTCGGGCAGGCAGGCGAGTATGGGTTCGGGGGCGCGGCGCACGGTGTCGAGGTTGCCGAATGCGGATGCCAGCTGTTTGGCGGTGCTTTCGCCGACGTGGCGGATGCCGAGGGCGAACAGGAAGCGGGCGAGCGGCGGGGTGCGGCTTTGGGCGATGCTGTCCAAGATATTCTGCGCCCATTTGGTGGCGGCGGATTTGCTGTCTTTGATGGTTTGCAGTTGGGTGATATCCAGTTGATAAATATCGGCAAAACTGTGCAATACGTCGGCGGCGACGAGGGCTTCGATTTGCTTGTCGCCCAGCCCGGCGATGTCCATGGCTTTGCGGCTGGCGAAGTGGATAAGCCCTTGCGCGCGCTGGGCTTGGCAGAGCATGCCGCCGGTGCAGCGGGCAACGGCTTCGCCTGCTTCGCGTTCGACCGCGCTGCCGCACACGGGGCAGGTTTCGGGCAGTTTGAACGGCTCGTGCAGCGGTTCGAGGCTACCTGGAAACAGGTCGCCGCCGAGTGCAGGCTGCTTTTCAACCATCGGGCGGCGTTCGGGCAGCACGCGCACCACTTCGGGAATCACGTCGCCTGCGCGGCGCACGACCACGGTATCGCCCACGCGCACGTCTTTGCGCGCCACTTCGTCTTGGTTGTGCAGCGTGGCGTTGGTCACGGTAACGCCGCCCACGAATACGGGCGCCAGCCGCGCCACGGGGGTGATTGCGCCAGTGCGGCCGACTTGCACGTCAATCGCTTCCACGGTGGTGAGCGCTTCTTCGGCGGGGAATTTGTGCGCAATCGCCCAACGCGGCGCGCGCGACACGAAGCCGAGTTGTTGCTGTTCGGCCAACGAGTTCACTTTGACCACCATGCCGTCGATTTCATACGGCAGGCGGGGGCGGTGTTCGGCCAGCCGTTCGTATTCGCGCAACACGGCCGCCGCGCCGGTGTACGCGCCGAAATAGCCTTCGGGCAGCGAAAAGCCGAGTTCGTGCAGCAGCGCGAGCTCTTCCATGTGGCTTTCAGGTAGCCTCTCCGCGCCCGAAAGCTGGGCGATGCCGTAGGCGAAAAAATGCAGTTTGCGCTGCGCGGTGATTTTGGAATCGAGCTGGCGCAGGCTGCCTGCGGCGGCGTTGCGCGGATTGGCGAAAGGCTTTTGGTTCGCCTCGAGCTGGCGTTGGTTCAGCGCGGCAAAATCGGCTTTGAGCATCAGCACTTCGCCGCGCACTTCCAACAGTGCAGGCTGCTTTTCGCCGTGCAGTTTCAGCGGGATGTTGCGCACGGTTTTGATGTTTTCGGTCACGTTTTCGCCCGTGGTGCCGTCGCCGCGCGTGGCCGCCTGCACCAAAATCCCGTTTTGATACAACAGGCTGACCGCCAGCCCGTCAAATTTCGGTTCGGCGGCGTATTCCACCTGCGACACGCCCAATTCCTTGCACACGCGCTCGTCAAACGCCAAAAATTCGGCGTGGTCGAACGCGCCCGTTTCGTCGTCGCGCGGCGAAAACGCGTTGTTCAGCGACAACATCGGCACGGCGTGCACCACGGTTTCAAAGCCGTCCAGCACCGCGCCGCCCACCCGCTGCGTGGGGCTTTCGGGCAGCCTGAACTGCGGATATTCGGCTTCCAGTGCTTCCAGTTCGCGGTAGAGCCGGTCGTATTCGGCATCGGGTACGCTGGGCGCGTCCAAAGTGTAGTATTCGTGGGCGTAGCGGTTGAGCTGGCGGGTAAGATCGTGGATACGTTGTTGGGCGGTCATGGCGGCGGTGTAAACAAAATAAAACGGCGCATATTATCACGCGCCCAAGGGGAAGAGGCTACCTGAAAGCAATGAATAAAGGCTTTCAGGTAGCCTGTATAATACGCGGCATCTCTAAAGAAGGAGCCTGCCATGGCCGAACTGAATGACCATATCTACGAGCAAATCACCGCGCTGTGCGAACAAGGCGACGAGCTGGCTGATGCAGAACGCTATGCCGAAGCTATCGAACGTTTTTGGCAGGCATGGGATTTACTGCCCGAGCCGCAAGCCGAATGGGAAGCCGCCACTTGGATACTGGCTGCGGTGGGCGACACCGAATTTTTGCGCGGCAGCCACGAAGCCGCCCGCGATACCCTCAGCCACGCCATGCACTGCCCCGATGGCATCGGCAACCCCTTTTTGCATCTGCGGCTCGGTCAGGCGCAATTTGAATTGGGCAACTTCGAGCGCGCCGCCGACGAGCTCATCCGCGCCTACGCGCTGGGCGAAGAGGAAATGTGGGCAGGCGAAGACCCGAAATACCTCGACTTCCTTGCCACCGTGTGCGAGGACATCGAAAACTACAGCCGTAAACATTGAGCCGCGTTGTTTTGCCATTTAAGGCTACCTGAAGGTACAGCTTCAATGAAGTTATAGTGAATTAACAAAAACCAGTACAGCGTTGACTCGCCTTGCCGTAACGTGTGTACTGTCTGCGGCTCGCCGCCTTGTCCTGATTTTTGTTAATCCACTATAAAACAAAGCTTCCGTAGGAAGCTGAGTTTCTGCGAAGCAGGCCGAGGCTGCAACGAAGTGAAGCAAGCCGAGTTGCTGCATAGTTAAACTGTAAGCTATTGTTTCCATATGGCCAGCAATTTTCAGGTAGCCTCTTACCCTATGGATTGATAAACCACCCATGCCCCCACGTTCCCGCCCGCTCACCCCCGCCGAAACAAAGCTCGCCCGCAGCGTGTTTGGCAGCGGGCTGCGTTATGAACGCATCCGCCTGCACGGCGGCGCGTGGTGGCTGCCTACCCGCAATATTGCCATCGCCCCCTTCGGCCATGTTTACTTCCCCGCCAATCGCTTCTGCCCCGATTTCGCCAAGCGCCCCTTGATCGAACGCGCCTGGCTGGTGCACGAGCTGACGCACGTTTGGCAGCATCAAAACGGCTTCCCCGTGTGGCTTGGAGGCAGTTTGCTGGCCCTGCGTTTGGGCTACCTGAAAAATCGTGCCTACCGCCTGCCCATGCTCGACACCGTGCCGCACTTCAACCGGCTCAATATGGAACAGCAGGCCGAAATCTTCGCCCTATATTACCGCGCCGCCATTTGCTGCGACCCGGCTGCCGCCCCTTATTTGCCGCAGTTGCAACGCTTATTGCAGCCGTTTTTTGCCAACCCGAGAAGCCGCGAACTGTGGCCGAAGTGGCTTTGAGGGTAGGGTGTGGCTGTGTTTTCGCTGCGCAGAAACTCTTTTAACTTCGTTGAAGCTGCGTTTTCAGGTAGCCTTTGGGGTGTGATGCAAGGCTACCTGAATTTATTCAGCTTAGACTTTTTGCTTCTATCGGCATAAGTAACAAAAAAGGTGCTATTTCAGAGAACCTTGCCAGTAAGTAACA
>NZ_DBHKXY010000004.1:0-11857 GCF_057315495.1 Eikenella sp. | reverse complement strand
TTGTTACTTACTGGCAAGGTTCTCTGAAATAGCACCTTTTTTGTTACTTATGCCTGAATTAAATTTAAACCAGTACAGCGTTGGCTCACCTTGCCGTACTATTTGTACTGTCTACGGCTCGCCGCCTTGTCCTGATTTAAATTTAATCCACTATATTTTCAGGTAGTCTCCATTCCGGTTGAGGCTACCTGAAAAGTTTAATTCCGACCGAAGCACTCAGCCAATATGTTAAAATAACCGCTTATTCCCATACTTAAACACACACCAACCACCATGGCACTCCTACAAATCGCCGAGCCCGGCCTCTCTGCCGCCCCGCACCAACATCGCCTAGCCGTCGGTATCGACTTGGGTACTACCAACAGCTTGGTTGCTACCGTGAAAAGTGGCCACGCTGCCTGCTTGCCCGATGAAGAAGGCCGTTTCCTACTGCCTTCGGTGGTGCGCTATGGTGCTGATGGGCAAATCATCACCGGCCGGGCTGCCCTGCAAAGCCAAACTGCCGACCCGGCCAACACCGTCAGCTCCGCCAAACGCCTGATCGGCCGCAAATTGGAAGATATTGATACCAGCCATTTGCCCTACCGTTTCGGCCAATCCGACCAACTAATCGACCTGCAGACCCGCCAAGGCGCGAAAACGCCGATAGACGTATCTGCCGACATCCTGCGCGCACTCAAAGCCCGCGCCGAACAGAGCCTTGGTGGCGAATTAGTGGGCGCGGTTATCACCGTGCCGGCCTATTTTGATGATGCCCAACGCCAAGCCACCAAAGATGCAGCCCGCCTGGCCGGGCTGAACGTGTTGCGCCTGCTCAACGAGCCCACCGCAGCCGCCATCGCCTACGGGCTGGATAATGCCACCGAAGGCACATTCGTGGTATACGACCTCGGCGGCGGCACGTTTGACGTATCCGTGTTGCAGCTTTCCAAAGGCCTGTTCGAAGTGAAGGCCACCGGCGGCAATTCCGCGCTCGGCGGCGACGATTTCGACCACCGCGTGCTGTGCCACCTGATTGAAGCCAACCGCCTCTCCATCACTAATGCCCAAGACAGCCGCCTGCTGCTCAGCCTGGTGCGCCGTGCCAAAGAAGAGATCAGCAGGCTACCTGAAAGCCGTATCCAAACGGTGCTAAGCGACGGCACGCAAATCGACACCACTCTTACCCGCACCCAATTCCACGCCCTTACCCAGCATCTTGTGGCGCAAACCCTTGTGCCGGTAAAGCAGGCCTTGAAAGACGCCGGCATCAGCAAAGGTGATATCGGCGGCGTGATTATGGTGGGCGGAGCCACCCGTATGCTGCATGTGCAACAGGCCGTGGCCAACTTCTTCGGCCAAACCCCGCTCACCAACCTAGACCCCGACCAAGTGGTCGCACTCGGTGCCGCTATGCAGGCCGACGTGCTGGCCGGCAACAAGCGCGACAACGACTGGCTGTTGCTCGACGTTACCCCACTCTCGCTCGGCCTCGAAACCTACGGCGGGCTGGCTGAAAAAATCATTCCGCGCAACAGCACCTTGCCGACCGCTCGCGCCCAAGAATTCACCACCTTCAAAGACGGCCAAACCGCCATGACCATCCATGTGGTGCAAGGCGAGCGCGAACTGGTGGCCGACTGCCGCAGCCTCGCCAAATTCACCCTGCGCGGCATCCCGCCGATGGTGGCCGGTGCCGCCCGCATCCGCGTAACCTTCCAGATCGATGCCGACGGCCTGCTTTCCGTGTCCGCCCGCGAGCAAACCACTGGTGTGCAGGCACAAATCGAAGTGAAGCCTTCCTACGGTCTCGACGACGAAACCATCACCCGTATGCTGGCCGACAGCATCAGCCATGCCGGTGGTGATGCCGCCGCCCGTGCCCGTGCTGAAGCCGTGGTGGAAGCCGAAAGCCTGATTGATGCAGTGGAGGCCGCGTTGGAGCTGGACGGCGACCTGCTCGATGAGAGCAGCCTTGCCGCCATTCGTGCCCAAATTTCCACCCTGCAAAGCCTGCTCCCCGAAGCCGAAGCCAACCCCATCCGTAACGCCACCGCTGCCCTTGCCGCCGGCACCGACGACTTCGCCGCCAAACGCATGGACCGCAACATCCAACGCGCCCTCACTGGCCAGCGAGTGGAAGATATGGCGTGATAGGCCAGAGTTTGTAAAGGCTACCTGAAAGCGCAGCTTCAACGAAGTTAAAACGAGGTTTCCGAAGGAAGGCGAGTTTCTACGAAGCGGACCGAGGTTTCCAAAGAAGGCTGAGTTTCTACAAAGCTAAAAATTTCAGGTAGCCTTTGGCTGTGTAGAATGCAGAACAGGCAGGGTAGGGTGGTGTTGTTATGCTGCAGTTCGGTTTGATCTGCCTCTGCAAATTTTCAGGTAGCCTTCTCTCCGTAAAGATTACCTGAAACCTATCCCGCCGCTTGCCGCCGCAGACGGGATTTGTTATCATCTGCCGCGCATTAAGAGTTGGGAATCCATGCCAACCTGCCCGCCGCAAACGGCGCGTAAGGTGGACGGCCGAGAGGCCGATGTGGCTCGTCTGAATCAGGCCGGGCAATATCTCTTCCCGCCTGGTGCGGGATTTTTTTATTGCCCGTTGAGCTCTCCTTGCCAGGCTGCAAGGTTTCTCTATTATCCGAAAGACATATCATGAGCGAATACCTCTTCACCTCCGAATCTGTTTCAGAAGGCCATCCCGACAAAGTGGCCGACCAAGTATCCGATGCCATTCTCGATGCCGTTCTCGCTCAAGATCCTAAAGCCCGTGTGGCTGCCGAAACGCTGGTGAACACCGGCTTGTGCGTGCTGGCCGGGGAAATCACCACCACCGCACACGTGGACTACATCAAAGTGGCGCGCGAAACCATTGCCAAAATCGGCTACAACTCTTCCGAGCTCGGCTTTGATGCCAACGGTTGCGCGGTGGGCGTGTATTACGACCAGCAATCGCCCGATATTGCCCAAGGCGTAAACGAAGGCGAAGGCATCGACCTGAATCAAGGCGCGGGCGACCAAGGTCTGATGTTTGGCTATGCCTGCGACGAAACCCCCACCCTGATGCCCTTTGCCATCTACTACAGCCACCGCCTGATGCAGCGCCAGAGCGAACTGCGCAAAAGCGGCCAGCTGCCTTGGCTGCGCCCCGATGCCAAAGCGCAAATTACCGCCGTGTACGACAGCGAAACCGGCAAAGTAAAACGCATCGACACCGTGGTGCTTTCCACCCAGCACGATCCGTCTATCGGCCATGAAGAACTGAGCAAAGCCGTGATTGAGCACATCATCAAACCCGTGCTGCCGCCCGAAATGCTCACCGCCGACACCAAATACCTCATCAATCCCACCGGCCGCTTCGTGATCGGCGGGCCGCAGGGCGACTGCGGGCTCACCGGCCGCAAAATCATTGTCGATACCTACGGCGGCGCAGCCCCGCACGGCGGCGGCGCATTCTCCGGCAAAGACCCGAGCAAAGTAGACCGCTCCGCTGCTTACGCTTGCCGCTATGTGGCGAAAAACATCGTGGCCGCCGGCCTGGCCACCCAATGTCAGATTCAGGTTTCCTACGCCATCGGCATCGCCGAGCCCACTTCCATCGCCATAGACACCTTCGGCACGGGCAAAATTAGCGAAGACAAACTCATCGCCATCGTGCGCGAACACTTCGACCTGCGCCCGAAAGGCATCGTGCAGATGCTCGACCTCCTGCGCCCGATTTACAGCAAATCCGCCGCCTACGGCCACTTCGGCCGCGAAGAGCCCGAGTTTACTTGGGAGCGTACCGATAAGGCTGCGGCTTTGAAAGCGGCAGCAGGTTTGTAAGCCCATTTGGCAAACAGATTAGAGGCTACCTGAAAACGAGCAAAGCCAGTTTTCAGGTAGCCTCTTTAATGTGCGGGAGAATGACTGAAGAACCCTCCAAGCCTACTTATTTATCAGGTCTCTTTTCTCTAAACTCTAAAAATGCATCAAACTTCGCAAACTCTGGCACTTGGATAAGATTCTCCGCCCGTATCATCAATCTATCCCCTTTGCGGACAAATCCGGCGTGAACGGAGAAAATGAAATCGCCGTTTTCCTCTTTGGAGAAATCAGCCACAACTGCGTCTTTCCCATAAAGCAAGCTGGGATTACCCGCCGTTTGCACCTCATACTTCACCACAAAAGGCACATGCCTGGCCTGATAAAACAAGTTGTCTATCTCTTCTTTTGAAAGATGTGTTCCAGTTTTCGGCTTCAATCTCACCGTGAGTGCAAACAACCCTCGATGCAGAATCGGTACATTGTTCATCGTCTGCTGATAGCCTTCTTGCTGCGTACTGAAAGGCACAGAAACCAGCGGCGTGGTATCCACTTCTCTATTCATATCGCTGATATAGTTGCCAACAAACGGGAGGATTGACACAGTAGCAGCCATACCGATTAGTGCAAACACTATCAACACCGCCAGCGCTATCTTCTTCCAGCGTTTCTGCCCCATCTTCATTCCTCTAAAAATACTGCCCAAAAGAATTTTCAGGTAGCCTCATGCAGTCTAGGGCTATCTGAAAAATTGTCCGTCTTCCGTTTGTGGGTTGTCAACAGAAGCCACAGTCCGGGCATGGATGTTCGGCACAATGTTCCAGAAAAAGTCGGGCATTAATGCCAGGCCTATGTACCCAAAAATTTTCAGGTAGCCTCACAAAAGGCTACCTGAAAATCTTTAAACCACTGCCAACTCTTGCCGCAAGCGGGCAATAAACTCTTCTATCTGCATGCTGCCCAAATCCTCTCCTTTGCGGCGTACAGCCACTTGGCCGTTTTCCATTTCCTTATCGCCCACCACCACTTGGTAGGGGTAGCGCATTTGGCTGTTGTCGCGGATTTTGTAGCCGATTTTTTCGTTGCGCAGGTCGGCTTCGGCGCGCAGGCCGGCGGCTTTGAGTTTGTTGACCACTTCCAGGCAGTAATCGGCCTGTTTTTCGGTGATGTTCATCACCACCATCTGCACGGGCGCGAGCCAGAGCGGGAAGGAGCCGGCGTGTTCTTCAATCAGGATGCCGATAAAGCGCTCCAGCGAGCCCAAAATGGCGCGGTGCAGCATCACGGGGCGGGCGCGGCCGTTGTCTTCGGTAACGTATTCGGCGTTCAGGCGTTCGGGCAGCACGAAGTCGAGCTGGATAGTACCGCACTGCCAGGAGCGGCCGAGCGCGTCTTTGATGTGGTATTCCACTTTCGGGCCGTAGAACGCGCCTTCGCCGGGCAGCTCTTCCCATTGCACGCCGCAGGCGGTGAGCGCGTCGCGCAGGCCTTGTTCGGCTTTATCCCAAGTTTCGTCGCTGCCGGCACGCTGTTCGGGGCGCAGCGAGAGTTTGATGCTGACGTGCTCGAAGCCGAATTGTTTGTAAATTTTCATCACCAACTGGTTGAAGGCGCGGGTTTCTTCGGCGATTTGGTCTTCGGTACAGAAGATGTGGGCGTCGTCTTGCACGAAACCGCGCACGCGCATCAGGCCGTGCAGTGCGCCGGAAGGCTCGTTGCGGTGGCAGGAGCCGAATTCGGCCAAGCGCATGGGCAGGTCGCGGTAGGAACGCAGGCCGTGGTTGAAGATTTGAACGTGGCCGGGGCAGTTCATCGGTTTCACGGCGTAGTCGCGTTTCTCGGAGGAGGTGGTGAACATATTGTCTTTGTAGTTCGCCCAGTGGCCGGATTTTTCCCAGAAGGTTTTGTCGAGAATCTGCGGGGTTTTAACTTCGCGGTAGCCGGCGGCATCGAGCTCGCGGCGCATGTGCTGCTCGATGGTTTGCCACAGCGTCCAGCCGCGCGGATGCCAAAATACCATGCCGGGGGCTTCGTCTTGCAGGTGGAACAGGTCGAGCTGTTTGCCGAGGCGGCGGTGGTCGCGTTTTTCGGCTTCTTCAATACGGGTGATGTAGGCTTTGAGTTCGTCTTTGCTAGCCCAGGCGGTGCCGTAGATGCGCTGCAACATTTCGTTGTTGCTGTCGCCGCGCCAGTAGGCGCCGGCCAGCTTGGTGAGCTTGAAGTTCTTTAAAAACCGGGTGTTGGGCACGTGCGGGCCGCGGCACATATCCACGTATTCTTGGTGGTGATACATGCCCATGGCTTCCACTTCGGGCATGTCTTCAATCAGGCGCAGTTTGTATTCTTCGCCGCGCTCTTGGAAGATTTTGATGGCTTCGGCGCGCGGGGTCATGATTTTGACCACATCATAGTCTTGATTGATCAGCTCTTTCATCCGCGCTTCGATGGCGGCCATGTCTTCGGGGGTGAAGGGTTTTTCTGTGGCGATGTCGTAGTAGAAGCCTTCTTCAATCACCGGGCCGATTACCATTTTGGCATTGGGATAGAGCTGCTTCACGGCATGGCCGACCAAGTGCGCGCAGGAATGGCGGATGATTTCTACGCCTTCCGGGTCTTTCGGCGTGATGATTTGCACGGCGGCATCTTCGCTAATCGGGTCGCACGCATCGCGCAACACGCCGTTCACTTTGCCGGCCACGGTGGCTTTGGCCAGCCCGGAGCCGATGGATGCGGCGATTTGGGCAACGGTTACGGGGGCTTCGTATTGGCGCACGGAGCCGTCGGGCAGGGTGATGTTGATTTGGGACATGATGGTTTGTCTTTCTTTGAAATGGATAAATGGATGAATGGTTTGGTTTTCAGGTAGCTTTTATCGTTGCATTAGGCGAAACCGAAAAAGTAAAACAGCAGGAACAGGCCGGCAAATGTGATGGCGGCCAACGCAGCCAGTGTGAGCAGCAGCGCAAGTGCGGGGGTAAACGGCGCATATGACGGGTTCCTTACGGCGGTTTGGCCAGATTTTCAGGTAGCCTTAACAGCAATCCAAGAGGCTACCTGAAACGATGTTTCTGAAGGAAGCGGAGTGGCGACAAAGTTAAAACTATAGCGGGCGGCCAAACAAAAAAGAACAACTGAAGTTCCCCAGAAACCCCTGCTGTTCCCACGAATTCTGGTAGGCACGATTGGATTCGAACCAACGACCCCCACCATGTCAAGGTGATGCTCTAACCAACTGAGCTACGTGCCTGTTTAAGGGGCAGCATTATACTGTTTTCCCACCCCCCGCGCAAAGGAAGTGCAGGGCTGGCAGCGGTTTGCTGTATCAGCTAAAGCAATCATTTTTTGCCGGGTAGCGAGCCGCAGCAGTATGGGTAATATGGCAAGGCGGGCTAACACGGTAGGAAGAAATAAATGCTTTAGCTATAATCGCCGCATTATTGATAACGGGTTCTCCCCATGCTCAAATTTACCCTACACAAAAAAGACGGCCACGCCCGCCGAGCCACCATCGAACTCAACCACGGCAGCATCGAAACCCCCGTATTCATGCCCGTCGGCACCTACGGTTCGGTCAAAGCCATGACCCCGCAAAACCTGCACGACATCGGCTCCCAAATCATCCTTGGAAACACCTACCATTTATGGCTGCGCCCAGGCCTCGAAGTCATCGAACAATTCGGCGGCCTGCACGACTTTATCGGCTGGAACAAACCGATTTTGACCGACTCCGGCGGTTTCCAAGTGTTTTCGCTATCCGACATGCGCAAACTCACCGAAGAAGGCTGCACCTTCAAAAGCCCGATTAACGGCGACAAACTCTTCCTTTCGCCCGAAATCTCGATGAAAATCCAAACCGTGCTCAACTCCGACATCGCCATGCAGCTCGACGAATGCACCCCCGGCGAAGCCACGCGCGAACAGGCCGAAAAATCGCTACAAATGAGCCTGCGCTGGGCGGAACGCAGCAAAAAAGCCTTTGAAGATTTGAACAACCCCAATGCCCTGTTCGGCATCGTGCAAGGCGCAATGTATGAAGACTTGCGCGAACAGTCCCTGCGCGGGCTGGAACAGTTCGACTTCCCCGGCCTCGCTATCGGCGGCTTGTCCGTCGGCGAACCCAAGCCCGAAATGTACCGTATGCTGCGCGCCGTCGGCCCCATGCTGCCCGAACACAAACCGCATTACCTGATGGGCGTCGGCACGCCGGAAGACCTCGTTTACGGCGTGGCGCACGGCGTGGACATGTTCGACTGCGTGATGCCCACCCGCAACGCCCGCAACGGCTGGCTGTTCACCCGCTTCGGCGACATCAAAATCAAAAACGCCAAGCACAAACACAACACCTGCCCGCTCGACGAATCCTGCACCTGCTACGCCTGCCAAAACTTCAGCCGCGCCTACCTGCACCACCTGCACCGCGCCGGCGAAATTTTGGGCGCGCAGTTGAATACCATCCACAATCTGCATTTCTACCAAACCATCATGGCGGAAATGCGCGAAGCCATCGAGCAAGGCAAATTCGCCGACTGGCAGGCGCAGTTCTATGAAAATCGGGCAAAAGGTACGGATTAAGCAGTAGGCTACCTGAAAACTGGTGGAGTTTATTTAGAAAGATGTGCCAAGCATTACTAAAGTTATCGGTTTCCAGTTTTGGAAGTTATAGAGTGATGTTGGCACGCTTTTCGACAGAATGATTTGCTTACATATGCATTCACATTTTTAAATAAGGCATACATCTGTTTGAGTTTTTTGACAGTAAGCAGTTTGGCATAGTAGGATTACTACGTTTTACAGTATTAATATTATAAGTAGACCAGTTAGCAAAAACATTTAGGAAAATCGTCATTATGAATAAAACCTTACTTTCAGTTCTGATTTGTACTGTGGCTTTGGCAGGCTGTAAAAAAGACGAATCAGATACACCCAGTAATGCCGGCTCCAACCAGCAGGCAAACCAAACCGCAGCAAAGCAAAATGAGGGTACAGTCCAACTGGGAACATCAGGTAACGCTGACCGAACCCGGAATATTAGCGTAGGTACGGGAGGCGGTAGCGCAAATAGCAATAATAACTCTGGTGCTGCAAATGGCAGCAATCCTGGAAATAATGCTAACAATAACAATGCCAATAACAATGCCAGCAACAACAATAATGGCAACAACAATAATGGCAACAATAATAATGGCAACAATAATAATGGGAGTAACAACGTTAAAACCGTCTCCCTGAAAGAAGCAGCGGGGGATGTTCCTGGTTATGGGCGCGGTTTCTATCGTTATGGTAAAGACCCTTCCCAAATTACTGATGCTGACTTGGAAAAAGCCTATCGTGATGGCTACCGCCTGATGTATATGCCGGCAGACTTATCTCAATGGCGGAATCAGGATTTGCCCCAGTCGTATCTCAATGCATTGGATCAGGGCTTATCTAAAATGAAAAACGTTAATGCCATTTTGCGTTTTTCATACGACTACACAGCAGCCGGCCAAGATACCAATCTGGCACAGGTTCGTCGCCATATCGAGCAACTGCGCCCGATTTTGGCTAAAAACCGTGACAACATTTTCGTATGGCAGGCAGGCTTTATTGGTGCATGGGGTGAATGGCATTCCTCTGCCAATAATTTGAATACAGACCAAAATAAAGCCGAGGTAATCAAGGCCTTGCTGAATGCAAATAATAACGGCATTTATGCCAAACTCCAGTTGCGTTACCCAGGCGATTTGATGAATTTCCGCAATAACAGCAGTCTGCCTCATGGTGCCGCTTCCCTAGGTATGCATAATGACTGTTTTATGGCCAGCAAAGACGATGTGGGCACCTATTACCCACGCGGCAGCGGGCGCTCGCCAGAAGAGTTGCGCAGCTTTGCACGCGAAAACAGCATACATCAGGTATTCGGCGGTGAAACCTGCAAACCGTTGGCAGGAGCACGTACGAGCTGTGCCGATATTTTGAGGGAAGGCGCCGAATACCATGTGTCGTATCTGAACTACGACTACCACAAAACCTTTATCGGTAATTGGGAATCCGGCTCTTGTATGACAGAAGTCCGTAAGAGAATGGGCTACCGTTATGTGGTGGAAGAACTGAGTGCCTATGTTGACCAGCAAAACAGTAATGTCGTTCACTGGACGGCAAAAATTGCCAACCGAGGCTGGGCCAACGCACCTGATTGGGGCTATAAACTCTATCTCGTAGTAAACGGCCAAAAAGTCTTGTTGAACAACAGATTCTCAGTGCAGCCCGGTACGGTACAAAGTTTCCGTGGCAGCTTCTTGAAGAGCCAGCTGAATGGGAAAGCCCCGATTCTGCTGATCGATACAGAAGATGCTAATTATTCCGGCCCGCATCCGCTGCAATTTGCCAATGCTGATGATGGCAATGCACAAAAAGCACCGGAAGGCCCATTCCGCACCGGTCTGGCACTGAAATGGCTGTTGTCAATCTAAGTTGATTTAGCTAATACAGCGGGAAACCTTGGAAATAGGGTTTCCCGCTGTTTGGTTATATAGAGTGGCGAAGTGGCCAAATGCGAACATCCTCTTTCTTAAAGCTACCGCATATTCGTAAAGCACAAACATCCTAATATAACAAATAGAAACACTGCTAACCACGACTACCCAATTATGCTTTGGGATCATGAAAATGTTGACGACGTGCGAGATCTTGCTGGAGACTTCATTAGCTTGCTATACCAGTAAGAGCAGCAAGAACAACAGCATCCAATTTTCAGGTAGCCTTTTGCATTGCAGGCTACCTGAAACATCAAAACTATCGTTCAACACCTAATCATCGGGAGGAGTGCCTCGTGCTATCCAAACAAACCTTCGCTGCCTTCTGCCTGGGCGCAATCACCGCCGTTGCCGCACTGTTCTTGCTGTCCGCGCAATATTCCGACTACCGCCGCACCGCTGAAATCAAACAGGAAATCCAAATGCTTGCCCCATTGCAGGAACAGCTGGCCGCCGAGTTAGCCAATGGTGGCATCAAAAGCAGCCTGCAAACCATTCAGGCGGCCTATCCGAGTGTGCAGGCCGTGAGCCGCGACGGCTGGATTCTGCTGCGCACGCCACGCTTCGGACAGGAGGTGGTGCTGATTCCGCAGGCAGAGGGCAACAATATCCGCTGGATGGTGCATTACAACGATACGGACAAGGTAATCAACGGCAAGGCACTCTGTTTTTGAGTGTGGCATTGCAAAAGTGCAGGCTGCTTTGAACGTGTCAAAAGCAGCCTGCACATTCCAACCCATTATGAAAGGAAACCACTATGACAGACATCATACGCACAACGGCACGCTGCAGCCTTTTGTTGGCATCGGTTCTCATGCTCACAGGTTGTGCCAGCCTTACCTTAGGCGCTATCTGGGGTGTTGAAGATAGCCTCAATAAGGGCAGATGGCAGCGCGAACGCAACCAGACATTGGGGCATACTGCCAAACGTGTTTCGGTTTATGCGTCCAACCATACCTCAAACGCCTATACTGTAGGTATGAGGGATGATACGGATAACGACGGGAATCATTTTTACTTGCGGGCGAAAGAAGGCGAACACGCGCCGAAATGGGTCGAAGATAGCGGGAGCAACCATATATACCGCGATATTCCGAGAAGATGGAGCAAAGATTACCTAATACGGGTTGAATGGAGAGATGAAAGCAGCGGACGTTATTACCGAGCCAAATTTGTGCTGCCGCATTATCAGTATGCCCCGAGCGACCTCGAATTGCATTTCCTGCCGGACAACAAACTCTTGGTCTGCGTGAACAGCTATGTGCAAACCCCGTCTTTCCGAAAATGGGTGGCCGGTGGTTGCGATACCAAACCATTGGTGCCTAATACGGAAAGCGTGGAAGTACAGAACAGCAGCCTGCGCAGGATTGCAAGCCCGGCCGGACGGAACAAATGAGCAGCCGCCAAAAGCAGCCTGTACGCCATCCGATGGACGGCGCATTACAACGATACGGATAAAGCAATCAACGGCAAGGCACTCTGTTTTTGAGTGGGGATTTTTGGCATAAGTAACAAAAAAGGTGCTAAAGCCCCCCGCAAGCCTTATCCTGCAAGGC
>NZ_DBHKXY010000003.1:0-3858 GCF_057315495.1 Eikenella sp. | reverse complement strand
GATGCCGAAGCTGCGTTTGAAGTAGGTGGTGTCCATGATGACGTTGGCTTTGGATAGTGTGGCAAATTGTGCTTTGGGTATCTACTTAATAACGCACAGGCATACAAAAGGCTACCTGAAATCTGCAAACCATTTCAGGTAGCCTTCATCACACTCTGCCTGCCCTACGTGCCATTTCGCCCAAGGCAGGCAGGCGGCAGGATTAGCCGTGCAGGGCGCGCTTGTCGGCGGCCAGGGCGGCTTCGTGCACCACTTCCGACAGGGTCGGGTGGGCGTGGACGATGCGGGCGATGTCTTCGCTGCTGGCGCAGAATTCCATGCCCACCACGCCTTCGCTAATCAGCTCGCTCACCATCGGGCCGATCATGTGCACGCCCAAGATGCGGTCGGTTTTGGCATCGGCCAACACTTTAACCGTACCTTTGGCTTTGCCCAAGCCCATGGCGCGGCCGTTGGCGGCAAAGCCGGACGTGCCTTTTTTGTAGTCCACGCCTTCGGCTTTGAGCTGCTCTTCGGTTTTGCCCACCCAAGCGATTTCGGGGTCGGTGTAGATGACCCACGGGATGGTGTTGAAATCGAGGTGCGGTTTCTGGCCGGCAATGCGTTCGGCCACGGCCACGCCTTCGTCGCTAGCTTTATGTGCCAGCATCGGGCCGCGCACCACGTCGCCGATGGCCCATACGTTGGGCAGGTTGGTGCGGCATTCGCCATCCACCACGATGAAGCCGCGCTCGTCTTTTTGCAGGCCGACCGCTTCGGCATTCAGGCCGTGGGTGTTGGGCACGCGGCCGATGGCCACGATGAGTTTATCGAACTCGGCAGTTTGCGCTTCACCTTTGGCATTGTTGTATTCCACCACCACTTTGCTGCCGCTGGTGATTTTGTTCAGTTTCACGCCCAGCTGGATGTTCAAGCCTTGCTCGCGGGTGAAGTATTTGAACGCTTCTTTGGCAATCTGCTGGTCGGCGGCGCCGAGGAACACGGGGGAGGCTTCCAAAATGGTAACTTCCGCGCCCACGCGTTTCCACACCGAGCCCATTTCCAAACCGATGACGCCTGCGCCGATAACGCCGAGCTTGGCCGGCACTTGGGTCAGATTCAACGCGCCTTCGTTATCCAGCACGTTCACGTTGTCGATATCCACCAGGGGCAGCGCGCGCGGGGTGGAGCCGGTGGCCACGATGATGTGTTTGCCTTCAACCGTGGTTTTTTCGCCTTTGTTATCCACTTCCAGTTGCCAGAAATCGCCGTTTTTGCCCACGAAGGAGGCCGTACCGAACAGGCTGGTTACTTTGTTTTTCTGAAATAGGAATTTAATCCCGCCGGTGAGCTTGGTGACGATGCCGTCTTTGCGCTCGATCATCTTGGCGGCGTCAAACTGCACATTGCCCACGGTGATGCCGTGTTCGGCAAAGTCGTGCTGCGCGGCATGGAAATGCTCGGACGATTGCAACAGGGCTTTGGAAGGGATGCAGCCCACATTCAGGCAGGTGCCGCCCAAAGCGGGGGCATCGCCGGCCTTGTTCACGCCGGCATCAATACAGGCGGTTTTGAAACCCAGCTGTGCGGCGCGGATGGCGGCAACATAACCGCCGGGGCCGGCGCCGATTACCACTACGTCGAATTGAGACATTTGAAGCTCCTTTATGTGTGAAAAGCGGGGGTGGGGAAAGAATCAGCCGCTTAGCATGGGAACGTTGGCATCACTCCGTGTTAAGCGGCTGTAAGATCATAAAATTACTTAGGTGCGGAAGCGGATTGCCCGCCGCCATCCTTCAAGGCTCCGTGTCGATTTGCATATTCCTGCAGATCGGTCATGGCCGCCTGCACAGCTTCCAAATCCGCCCGAACGGCAGGCAGTTCAGTAGGTTTGCCTTGTTTGTCCCAGGCGGACATCATAGGATCTCCTTCACCATTAGCATTATGGATGGCACTGAATAGAATGCTGCCGCTGCCCGGGTAGTAGGTGCTGAGGATAACGTGCTGTTTGTCGGCAGCAGGGCGCACCCACATCATCGGTTTGCCGTCGTTATAGAAGAATACAACTTCGCCTTCCAACTCAGAATCGCTGTCGCGGCCTTGGATAACCAGGCGGCCGTCGCGGTATAAGCTCATCCAACCGTCCAGTTTACCTTGGGTGAATTTGCCGGCGGAAGATACTGTGCCGTCCTCCTCTTTCCACACTACCAGGCTGTCGTTCACATCAGTGGAGAAATTTTTCGGATTGCCATCTTTAGAGAGAATGGCGGGCAGAATCTGCGGTTTGCCGCTGTCTTGGTAGAAGTCCTGCACCACTAGGCGGCCATCGGGCATGGTACCCAACACTTCGCGATAATAGCCGCCGGGGCTGGGTTTATCGGTGGGTTGGGAGTCTTTGTCAAAATAAACCACCTGCTTCTCAGCTGCCGGCTGATAGCCTTCCACGGCTTTGGCGGCAGCCGCTTCAAGCTCTGTTGCATCGGCAGGCAGGGCCATAGCAGGCGCCTGTTGGCCTTCGGCTTGGCCGGCAGCGGAGTTGGAAGCAGCCGGCGGCGCAGATGCTGCATTGTTTTGGCTGTTGTTTTGATTGGGATTACAAGCGGCCAGCAATAGCGCCGCAGCCACAGTGGCGAAGAGTTTGTTCATAGAGTTCCCCATTGGAATTGGTGAGCATCTGCGCGATTGGCAGATTGATGCAATTCTATAGCCAAACTCATTATTTTTCCATACGGGATGCTGCCCGCAGCACCATAGCAAAAGGCTACCTGAAAACTTTCAGGTAGCCTTTAGATGGATTACACCGGCCTTAGCGCAAGTGTTTGCTCATCAGATAATTCACACGTTGGAGGCCTTCACGCAGTTGGGTTTGCACCTCTTCTGCCGTGGCGCTGCTGCCGTCTTCCTTCCAGAATTCGGTTTTAACCGCATCCTCTTTGCCCACGCTTTGCATCAGCTTGTTACCGTTGGCGTAGTAGTAGGTGCGAATCAGGCCATTTTCGGTGTGGTTGTCGATTAGCTCAAACATCGGTTTGCCGTTTTCGTAGAACCCTCTCATTTCAAAGGGCATGTCTTTCACATCCGGCTCGCCCGCAATGCTCAGCACCAGCTGGCCGTTTTCGGCATACATGCCGGCACGTTGCGATTTGCCGTCATGGATTTCGGCAAAATTAGTGAGGCGGCCTTCGGGGGTGTACCACACCACCAAGCCTTCAATCACGTCGGAACTGAAGTTTTTCAGCTCGCTGTCTTTGCCGATGATAACGGGGTTAATCTGCTTGGTGCGGCTATCTTGGTAGAAATCCTGCACCACGGCGCGGCCGTCGGCAGTGCGGCCGATCAGCACGCGGTAGTAACCGCCTTTCATCGGGCGGTCGGCAGCATCGCCGTCGGCATCGTAGTAGGCAATGATATTTTCTTGCGCTTCACGCTGGCGCACGGCGGCAGCGGCCTGCTCGGTGCGGGCGGAAAGCTGGTCGGCACGGGCGGGGAAAGCATTGCCGCTGCCGGTGGCGGCGCAGGCACCAAGCAAGGCAGATAACACGGCGGCGGTGAGGATATTTTTCAGCATAATGGGTTTACTCCTAAATAAAAACGCTGGGTGGCGCGCAGTCTACACCAAAAGATAAACGGCGTGTTTACATGAGAATATTGTAGCTTGTTTTATATAAATATTTTTAAGCAACTACGATTAATTTCGTTGAAATTTTGGTTTTCAGGTAGCCTTTCTTCGTTTGAGGCTACCTGAAAAGATTGAGTTTGGGCGCGCACCGCGTACCACAACGCCGCCATATGCTTACACGCACCGCCATAAGGACAATCGCAGCCCCCGTCCGGATACTGATGATTTTTTCAGTTTCTCTGCCGTATATGACCTGGATT
>NZ_DBHKXY010000002.1:0-59335 GCF_057315495.1 Eikenella sp. | reverse complement strand
ATGGCGGAGTTGGGCTGAATGTCCACAATATCGGCAGCGGAACGGGCGGTAACTTGGAGCACAAAAAATTCAAGTAGTTTCTTTTGAACTCTCTTGCTTAATTTACAATTGGTTATCTGCATTTTCGTAGCCTGGCATAACTGCTAATCTACGTCAGCCCCTAAAAATAAGGTGGTATTAGCCCGCCGCCTTATTATGCCATTTTGGATACCTGTAGTTTGAATCTTAACTTACACCACAACCGTCCCTTCAGGTAGCCCATTTTGTGGCAGTAATACTATTTCCCTGTCGCCTCTTTCTCCGTTAAAACCGTACCGGCCAGATAATCGTAGAGGAATTGGCGGGAGGGGTGGATGAGGGCAAAGCCGATGGGCAGTATCCACCACGCCAATGCCATGCCGGCTACGGTTTGAGGCGGCAGCGGGGTGAGTTGGCGCAGGATACTGAATGAAGCGAGCGGCAGCAGCAAAAGCAGCACGGTGGCCCAGATGAAGCGCAGGCGCAATTGGCGCAAGGAAGGTCGGCTGCCGGCGAGGGTTTGCAGCTGCAGCCGCCACACTTTCATCGGCAGGGTTTGCCCGCGCGGGCTGTGCCAGCAAAGGCGGAAATAGCCCCACCATACGGCGAGGATAATCAACGCCACGACAGTTTCAGCCAGCAGCGGCACATTATGCAACACCATATTGGCGGCGGCGGCGGGGATAAAAGCCACGCAGGTTACGGCGGCCAGCAGCAAGGCTTCGTAGCACAGGGCGGCGAAACGGCGGCGGAAAGAGGCGGGGAAAGGAGTGCTCATACGAAGTGTTGTTGGCAAAAAGAATGAATGGTTTGACTGTGTTGCCGGAGGCTACCTGAAAACGGGTCGATCACCAAATCGGCGGGCAGTTTGCGCAGCCAGGTGAGCTGGCGCTTGGCAAGCTGGCG
Organism: Eikenella sp.; assembly: GCF_057315495.1. Classification (NCBI taxonomy): domain Bacteria; kingdom Pseudomonadati; phylum Pseudomonadota; class Betaproteobacteria; order Neisseriales; family Neisseriaceae; genus Eikenella; species Eikenella sp. The sequence continues at coordinate 58,411 of NZ_DBHKXY010000002.1, read as the reverse complement.
GGTGGCGGCAATGCCTTGGGCGATGAAGGTGTTGCGGTCGGTTTCGCCTTGCAGATGTGCCCAAGCTTGGCGGTAGCCCACGCAGCGTACGGCGGGGTAGTCGGGGGTGAGCTCGGGATATTGCACTTGCAATCGGCCTACTTCATCAAGAAAGCCTTGCTCCAGCATGGCGTAGAAGCGTTGTTCGATATTGCGGTGCAACCGTTCGCGTTGCGCCGGAATCAGGGCGATGCTGCACAAGGAGAGCGTCGGCGCGGCGTTGGGCTGTTCGGCGAAGTGTTGGCTGAGCGGCCGGCCGGTGAGCAGCCACACTTCCAATGCGCGTTCGATGCGCTGGCTGTCGCCGAGCTTGAGGCGGGCAGCGGTGGCGGGGTCGGCCTGTTGCAGTTGGGCATACAGGTGTGGCAGGCCGTGTTGCTGTTTTTGCTCTTGCAGTTGGCGGCGGATTTCAGGATTGGCGGCGGGCAGGCTGTTGAGGCCATTAACGAGGGCGTGGTAGTACATCATGGTGCCGCCCACAATCAGCGGCAGGCGGCCGCGCGCATGAATTTCACGGCACAGGCGCAGGCAATCGTTCAAAAAATCGGCCACGCTGTAGCTTTGCGGCGGGTTGATGATATCGATGAGATGATGCGGCACGGCAGCGCGCTCGGCAGGAGTGGGCTTGGCGGTGCCGATGTCCATGCCGCGGTAAATCAGTGCGGAATCGAGGCTGACGATTTCCAGCGGCAGCTTTTCGGCCAAGGCAAGCGCGAGCGCGGTTTTGCCGGCAGCAGTGGGGCCGAGCAAGGCGAGTGCCTGCGGTGGGGTGGATTGCGGCATGGGGCTACCTGAAAAAGAAATGGATATTCCGGCTTTGTGTTTCAGCCACACAAAAGGCTACCTGAAACATAAAGCCACACGGCGCGGCATTCTATCAGCCGCATGATAAAAAACAAAATATAGCGCATTAGAATAAGAAGGCTGCTTCGTTGCCCCGACCTATCCCGCTCCCGCCTTTCAGGCTACCTGAAAATCAGGTAGAGTTCGGCCTAACGTAATTTCCCCATAATTTCTCCATTACACCACATGAAACACAGCCAATTTCACCGCATCGGCATCGTTACCCGCCCCAACACCCCGCAATTGGGCGAAACCCTGAGCGAACTGGTGGCCTTCTTTTTAGACAACAGCATCGAAGTGCTGCTAGACGAAGAATGCGGCGTCGATTTGTCTGCCAACCTGCTGGCCGAACGCTGCCGCAGAATATCTAAAGAAGACATGGGCACCTGCTGCGATTTGGTGCTGGTGCTCGGCGGCGACGGCACATTTTTATCCGTAGCCCGCCAACTTGCCCCCTACCGCATCCCCATCATGGGCGTGCATTTGGGGCATTTAGGCTTCCTCACCCAAGTGCCGCGCCAAAACATGATTGCCGACATTTCGCGCATGCTCGCCGGCCAATACCTGCCCGAAGAGCGCATCATGCTCGAATGCACCGTGCAGCGCCACGACGAATCCGACTGCACCGCACTGGCCCTCAACGAAGTCGTCATCAGCCGTGGCGGCTTGGGGCAGATGATTGAATTCGAAGTATTTATCAACCAAGAATTTGTCTACACCCAGCGCTCCGACGGGTTGATTGTGTCCACCCCCACCGGCTCCACCGCCTACGCCCTGGCTGCCGGCGGGCCGATTCTGCAATCCACCCTGCGCGCCCTCACCCTCGTACCCATCTGCCCGCAATCCATGACCAACCGCCCCATCGTGGTGCCCGACAGCTGCGAAATCGAAATCCTCATCACCAAAGCCGACAACGCCCGCGTACATTGCGACGGCCAATCCCACATCGACCTGCACAGCATGAACCGGCTCACCATCCGCCGCTACCGCAACACCCTGCGTGTGCTGCATCCCACCAACTACCAATACTACAAAACCCTGCGCCAGAAACTGCATTGGGGCGAGCAGCTGGTTTAGCAGACAGAGGCTACCTGAAAACAGTTTTGATAAAGGTACGGATAGTAAAAATGAAACCAGCCGGGCTCATGCCCGGCTTTTGGTTTTTCAGGTAGCCTTTCCACCTTGGAATCCGCCATGTGTAAATACCAGACAATTCAAATTAAAAAGGCTACCTGAAATTTTTAGCTTCACTTTCAGGTAGCCTTTCCAAGCAATAAACAACCAGCAAAACCGCATGGGTAACATGCCTTTAAGTCCATCCCTCCGGCATGGCTGCGATATTCAAAATATGGTTTTGATAAATTTCCGGCAGCAAGGCCAGTACGGTTTCTTTGCCCGATATTTCCACATCCCGCAAAGTCTCTGCCAACAACTCCACCGACATTTGCTCTATAGCCCGAGCCGACAAGGGCGCATAGCTCAAATGCCAAGGCTCGGGAAACATCCCTCCCTGCTGCTGTTGATACGGCCGGAAAAAACCAAAGCGGTGTAGATTCTCGTCCAACCATTGGTGCAGCGGCCGGAAAATACCGCCCTCCCCCACCTCAACCGGCAATAACTTCGGCTGATAGCCCGGCGGCATAGCAGCAGCGTCCACTACGTCAATTTCCGTTCCCCAATGATGTCTGCTACCTCCCGGCAATGCCGACCAATCTAAAATATGCCGAATAATCTGCTCTTCCGACATTGCGCTGCGATCGCGTACATTGCCGTATTCGTCATACAGCGGCTTTTTGCCTGCAAACTTGTGGTTCCAAATACGAAGCTGGGTTTTAAAATCTCGGAACGTGCTGAACGGCTGCATATCGATGCCGTCTTTCCGCGCGGCGGCACGCATAGCCATAAACGCTTCCGCCGCCTGAGGATGGGCAGCAAACCGTGGGGAATCGTATTGCACGACATGATTGCGGGTGCGACCGGTGAGTTCTAAATTTGAAAACATATTAAGTGTAAATTATTAGAATAATTAAATCAGATGCTTATGCTTTTCAGCTAGCCTCTTTGCCGCCTGATGCCTTGCTATGCGTATCCGCCCATTCAATCAATGCCTGGCGCAAGTCTTCTAAGCCCAGGCTTTGGGTAACGGAAAGGCGCACGGCGGCGATTTGGCTGCTTTTGCTGCGCAGGATGCCGGGCTGTTGCTGCTCGGCGGGCAGGAGGTCGATTTTGTTATACAGCAAGAGCTGCGGCACATCGGCCGCGCCGATTTCGGCCAGCACGCGGTTGACGTCTTCCATGCGCTGCTCGTAGTCGGGCTGGGAAACGTCGGCCACATGGAGCAATACGTCGGCTTGGGCGGTTTCCTCCAGCGTGGCGGAAAAGGCGGCCACCAGGCGGTGCGGCAGGTCGCGCACGAAGCCGACGGTGTCGGTGAGGATGATGCTGTGCTCACGGTCGAGATACAGGCGGCGGGCGGTGGTGTCGAGCGTGGCGAAGAGCTGGTCTTTGGCCAACACGTCGGCTTTGGTGAGGCGGTTGAACAGACTGGATTTGCCGGTGTTGGTGTAGCCCACCAGGGCGAAAGTAGGCAGGCTGCCCTGCTGGCGGGCCTTGCGGCGGGTGGCACGCTGGCGGCGCACGTCGGCAAGTCGTTTTTTCAGGGTGGTGATTTTTTGGGCGATCAGGCGGCGGTCGGTTTCGAGCTGGGTTTCGCCCGGGCCTTTGAGGCCGATGCCGCCTTTTTGGCTTTGCAGGTGGCCGTAGCCGCGCACCAGGCGGCCGGAAAGGTGGGTGAGCTGCGCCAGCTCCACTTGCAGGCGGCCTTCCTGGCTTTGCGCGCGCTGGGCGAAAATGGCAAGGATGAGCCCCACTCGGTCGAGCACGCGGCATTGCAGCTTGGCTTCGAGGTTGCGCTCCTGCGTGGGCGTGAGCTCGTGGTTGAACACGGCCAATTCGATATTGTGCGCCTGCACTTCGGCCGCCAGCTCCTCGGCTTTGCCGCTGCCCACAAACAATGCGCCGCTGGGGCGGTCGCGGCGGGCGGTGGAAACGTGCACCAACTCCCCGCCGCCGGCACGCACCAGCTCGGCGGCTTCATCCAGCACATTTTGAAAAGCGTGGGCGCGCTGCTCGTTGCTGCCGGAGAAACTGTCGGACAGCATCACGCCCACCAGCAATACGCGCTCGGGGCGGCTGAGGGATTTATCGGGCTGGAATGGGGGGCGGCGTGGCATGGCATCAGGCGGAATGGATTGAAGATGCGGCATTATAGCGCATGGGCAGGCGGCTGCTCGAAAGCAATTTCAGGTAGCCTTTATTGATGAGGCTACCTGAAAATCTTGGCTTCGCAGAAACTCGGCTGCCTTCGGCAGTTTCGTTTCAGGTAGCCTTTTTATACCGCCCGGGCTTACTTGCCGCTGCCCAGTTTCGGCAACACCGAGCCTTCGCCCAGCAAGAGCAGGCCGCTGTCGGCGTAGATGCCGAGTTTGGCGCGGGTGTCGGTAATGTCGAGGTTGCGCATGGTGAGCTGGCCGATGCGGTCAAGCGGGGTGAAGGCGGCATTTTCCACTTTTTCCATGCTCAGGCGTTCGGGCGCGTAGGTGAGATTGGGCGATTCGGTGTTCAGAATCGAATAGTCGTTGCCGCGGCGCAGTTCGAGGGTGACTTCGCCAGTAATGGCTTTGGCCACCCAGCGTTGGGCGGTTTCGCGCAGCATCAGGGCTTGGCTGTCGAACCAGCGGCCTTGATACAGCAGGCGGCCGAGGCGCAGGCCGTTGATGCGGTATTGCTCGATGGTGTCTTCGTTGTGGATACCGGTGAGCAGGCGCTCGTAGGCAATGTGCAGCAGCGCCATGCCGGGGGCTTCGTAGATGCCGCGCGATTTGGCTTCGATGATGCGGTTTTCGATTTGGTCGCTCATGCCCAAGCCGTGACGGCCGCCGATGCGGTTGGCTTCGAGGAAGAGTTCGACGGGGGCGGCGTATTCTTTGCCGTTTAATGCAACCGGTACGCCTTCTTCAAAGCGTACGCTGACTTCTTCGGGTTTGACTTCGACGCTTTCGTCCCAGAAGGCAACGCCCATGATGGGCTTAACGATTTTGATGCCGCTGTTGAGGAATTCCAAGTCTTTCGCTTCGTGGGTGGCACCCAGCATGTTGGAGTCGGTAGAGTAGGCTTTTTCAACCGACATTTTGTAGTTGAAGCCGTTGGCAATCAGAAATTCGCTCATTTCATGACGGCCGCCGAGTTCGTCGATAAATTGTTGGTCGAGCCAAGGTTTGTAGATTTTCAACGCGGGATTGGTCAATAGGCCGTAGCGGTAGAAACGCTCGATGTCGTTGCCTTTGTAGGTGCTGCCGTCGCCCCAGATGTTAACATCGTCTTCTTTCATGGCGGAAACGAGCATGGTGCCGGTCACGGCGCGGCCCAGAGGCGTGGTGTTGAAATAGGCGATGCCGCCGGTGGAAACGTGGAACGCGCCGCATTGGATGGCGGCGATGCCTTCGTGTGCCAACTGCGCGCGGCAGTCGATCAGGCGGGCGTTTTCTGCGCCGTATTCCATCGCTTTTTTAGGAATGGCGTTGTAATCGTCTTCGTCAGGTTGGCCGAGGTTGGCGGTGTAGGCGTAAGGCAGCGCGCCTTTGAGTTTCATCCACAGTAGTGCGGCAGAGGTATCAAGACCGCCGGAGAAGGCGATGCCGACTTTTTGACCGACAGGCAGGGTTTGCAGAATGGTGGCGTTGCTCTGGCTCATGATGCTCCTTTGTTTGGCAAGATGGTTGAAGGCTGGGATTGTGTGCCTAAACGCATGAACTTGTCCAGCCGAAGCAGGCTACCTGAAAGCGTGGGCTCAACGAAGTTAAAGCCAGCCCGGTTTACGCGCATGGCGCTTTCAGGTAGCCTGTGTGCCTTTGGTGAAATCAAGGAACAAGCCATGGGTAATCGGCAAAATCTGCCGCGTCGGCAAATGATTTGGTATGTGCTGTATGCCGGCATTTCCTGCGGCCTGCTCTACGGCGCGCTAACCGTGTTGTGGAAAGGCGGCTGGCAGTCGCCGCAGGCCATGCTGCTGCGCCTGGCGGGATTCAACGGCTTGAGCATCGTGCTGACCTCGGCCATCCACTGCCTGTGGCTGCTCGCGCTGCCCGCCCTGCTCACGGGCTGGCTGGCCGGCCGCTTGGCTTGGCAAAACAATCTGCCGGGACGGGCAATGGCCACTTTGGCCTGGACGGGGCTGACGGCGGTTTTATATGCCCTGCCGCAGCTGGCGGGCATGGATGTGGTGCCGGGGCTCAACCAGCTGATTGCCAATACTTTGGAGGGCATGCTGCCCGTGCCCGACGGCATGTTCAGCCAGCTGATGTCCACGCCGCCGTGGTATGTGCTGCCCGCGCTGTTTGCGGTCGGCGGCTGGTTCTCGGCCATGATGGTGCTGCCCTACGAGCAAGACGAAACTTGGGGCGACCGTACAGGCGAACGCGGCGAGCAGTGGTGAGGGAAACCGATGAGGCTACCTGAAAATACAGACGGCGCTGTTTTAACTTCGTTGAAGTTCATGCTTTCAGGTAGCCTCAGCGATTTGGCGCAAGCCGCTTCCGCCCTACCCCGTATCTTGTATAATCGCGCCCTATTCCAACTCAATTTTAAAAGGATCATACCGTGAACCGTTTCTACCCCCACCCGCTGATTGCGCGGGAAGGCTGGCCGTTTATTTTGGGCGGGCTGCTGCTGAGCGTGCTGGTGAGCATCTGCTGCGGCTGGTGGTCGCTGCCGTTTTGGGTGTTCACCGTGTTTGCGGTGCAGTTTTTCCGCGATCCGGCGCGCGATATCCCTGCCGATCCGGAAGCCGTGCTTTGCCCGGCCGACGGGCGTATTGTGGTGGTGGAACGCGCCGAAGACCCGTTCCGCAAAGTGCCCGCGCTGAAAATCAGCGTGTTTATGAACGTGTTCAACGTGCATTCGCAGCGCGCGCCGGTTGACGGCACGGTAACGCAGGTGGACTACTTCCCCGGCCAATTCGTTAACGCCGCGCTGGATAAGGCCAGCACGGAAAACGAGCGCAATGCGGTGTTTGCCACCACGAAAAGCGGGCGCGAGCTGACCTTTGTGCAGGTGGCCGGTTTGGTGGCGCGGCGTATTCTGTGCTACGTGCAGCCGGGCGAAAAAATCACGCGCGGCCAACGCTACGGCTTTATCCGTTTCGGCTCGCGGGTGGATGTGTATCTGCCCACCGATGCCGTGCCGCTGGTGGCCATCGGCGAAAAAGTGCGTGCCAGCGAAACCATTTTGGCTCGTTTGCCGCTGGAAGCGAATGGCGAACAAACCGTTATCGAAACAGCTTCGGCCTTGGTGCAGGAAGCAGCGGAAGAAGTGCTGCCGGAGTAAGCGGGCGCGGCCTTTCAGCCAAGGCTACCTGAAAGCATGAGCTTCAACGAAGTTAGAGTGGATTAAATTTAAATCAGACAAGGCGGCGAGCCGCAGACAGTACACACGTTACGGCAAGGCGAGCCAACGCTGTACTGGTTTTTGTTAATTCACTATAAAACAGGCATACCGGCCTTCCGGCATCCATATCCAACCAGCAAAAAAGGCTACCTGAATTTTCAGGTAGCCTTTTGCCTGTTTGGGCAAACCGTTGGCAATTAATCCGCCAGTTTCACCACGCCGTTCATCACGCCGGCATGGCCGGGGAAGGAGCAGAAGAATTTGTAGTTGGTGCCGGCAGCCAGTTTGGCCACGGGGAAGGTAACGGAGGATTCTTCGCCGCCGCCGATAATTTTGGTGTGGGCAATCACGCGCTCGTCGCCGGGTTTCACATAATCGTTGTCCGGGCCTGCACCCACGCCGTCGTTGTTTACGCCGTTCACATCGCCCTCGGCAGTAATTACAATGTTATGCCCCATCGCGGTTTTGGGCGAGCTGCCGGTGTGTTTGAGGGTAACGGTGAAGTCGGTACAGCCTTTGGGCACGCTGATTTCGGCGGTGTTGTACTGCATGCTGTCGCCGGTTTCCACCAATTTCGAGCAGCCTTCGGCAGCGGCGGCGGGAGCAGAGGCGGCTTCAGAGGCCGGCGCGGCTTGGGAAGCGGCGGAGGCGGCCGAAGCGGCGTGGTCGTGATGGGCTTCGGAAGCGGGCGCGCTGGGGGCGGTTTCGCCGCCGCAGGCAGCCAGCGCCAGGGCGGCGGCAATCAGGGGAAGATACAGTTTCATAGCATGGTCCTTATCAAAACACGGGTAAATACTGCGTGGGCGATTATAGCGAACTGCCCTGCCTTTTGATACTGCCGATACGGCGCTGTTTTACCCGGCAGCATCAAATGCTGCTGTATCAAAAACCATCCGGCTTTCAGGTAGCCTGAAAGCAGGATAGTGGCATGGGCGGTTTTTAGCCGGCCTGCGGTGCCGTATGCTCTTCGTTTACCGCGCCGCTGTTTTGATACAGGGTAAACAGGGGCACGCCTTCGTTGCGGACGCGGTCGCCGCCGGGCAGGTCGGTAAATTCAAGGATGGCGGCGGCTTCCACCACATTCCCGCCAAGCTTGCGGATGAGCTTGATGCCGGCATGCATGGTGCCGCCGGTGGCCACGAGGTCGTCCACCAGCAACACGCGGGCGTTGTCTTTAATGGCGTCGGTATGGATTTCCACAGTAGCTTCGCCGTATTCGAGCGCGTAGCTTTCGGAAACGGTGGTGAAGGGCAGCTTGCCTTTCTTACGAATGGGCACAAAACCCACGTTGAGCTGGTAGGCCAGCGCGGCGCCGATGATGAAGCCGCGCGCATCCAGCCCGGCCACCACGTCGATGTCTTGCGTCATGTAGCGGTAGGTGAGCAAATCTACCAGCAGGCGGAAATATTCCGGGCTTTGCAGCACGGGGGTGATGTCGTGAAACAGCACGCCTTCCTGCGGCCAGTTGGGAATTTTACGGATTTTCTGCGCCAGCATTTCAACGGTCATGACTTCGGGATGGAACAGCATAGCGGTATCTTTCAGGTAGCCTGTGCGAAACGCGAATCTTACCACTTCCCCACACAAAATTGCACCTGCATCAAACTCCCTGCACCAACCAGGCCCCACCCGTTGGATTTTTGGTTACAATCAACTTCTATACCGCAAAAATTCATACCGCAAAAAAGGGGAACCATGGAGACCGGCTATTCCGACACGCATGTAACCAACCTGCAAGAATGCATAGCCTGGCTGAAAGGCTATGCCGCGCAGCAAAACGAGGCCGACCGCACACTCTTGCAGCAGGCGCTCGCACTGGCCGAGGCGCACTACCCCGCCGACGCGCAAACCCACGCCGGCGAGCCGCTGCTGCCGCACACTGTGGGCGCGGCGCAAATGGTGGCGCAGCTCGATTTGCTGCCCGAAGCCGTGGCCGCCACCATATTGTCGGGCATGTCCAAGCAGGGCGGGGATTGGCAGCTTCAGGTAGCCGAGCAATGTGGCCAAACCGTATGCAGCCTGGTGCAGGGTATCGACCAAGTGCAGAAGCTCACCCACTTTGCCCGCGTGGACGGCTTGGCCACGCCTGAAGAGCGTGCCGCACAGGCCGAAACCATGCGCAAAATGCTGTTGGCCATGGTGTCCGACATCCGCGTGGTGCTAATCAAGCTCGCCCTGCGCACCCGCACCATGCAATACCTCGGCGGCTGCCCCGACAGCCCGGAAAAACGCAGCATTGCCAAAGAAACGCTGGATATTTTCGCCCCGCTGGCCAACCGCTTGGGCGTGTGGCAGCTCAAATGGCAGCTCGAAGACCTCGGCTTCCGCCATCAAAACCCCGAAGAATACCGCCGCATCGCCCACCTGCTCGACGAAAAACGCCCCGAGCGGCAGCACTATATCGACCACTTCCTCGGCATCCTCAAAGCCGAGCTGGCCAAATACGGCATCCGCGATTACGACGTGGCCGGCCGCCCCAAACACATCTACTCCATCTACCGCAAGATGGTGAAGAAAAAGCTCGATTTCGAAGGGCTCTACGATATCCGCGCCGTGCGCGTGCTGGTGAACAGCGTACCCGAGTGCTACACCGTGCTGGGCATCGTGCACAGCCTGTGGCAGCCCATCCCCGGCGAATTCGACGACTACATCGCCAACCCCAAAGGCAACGGCTACAAAAGCCTGCACACCGTGATTGTCGGACCGGAAGACAAAGGCATCGAGGTGCAAATCCGCACCAAAGAAATGCACCAATTCAACGAATTCGGCGTGGCCGCCCACTGGCGTTATAAAGAAGGCGGCAAAGGTGATTCCGCATACGAACAGAAAATCGCCTGGCTGCGCCAGCTCTTGGATTGGCGCGAAAACATGGCCGAAAGCGGCAAAGCCGATCTCGCCGCCGCCTTCCAAACCGAGCTGTTTAACGACACCATTTATGTGCTCACCCCGCACGGCAAAGTGCTCTCCCTGCCCGTGGGTGCCACCCCCATCGATTTCGCCTACGCCCTGCACAGCAGCCTGGGCGACCGCTGCCGCGGCGCCAAGGTAGACGGCCAAATCGTGCCGCTCTCCACCCCGCTGGAAAATGGCCAGCGCGTGGAAATCATCGCTGCCAAAGAAGGCGAGCCATCGGTAAACTGGCTGTATGAAGGCTGGGTGAAAAGCAACAAAGCCGCCGCCAAAATCCGCGCCCACATCCGCCGCCAAAACGCCGAAAGCGTGCGCGAACAAGGCCGGCTGCAGCTGGAAAAAACCCTGCTCAAAGTGCTACCCAAGCCCAATATGCAGGCTTTGGCCGAAAAACTCGGCTTCAAAAAACCGGACGAGCTCTACACCGCCGTGGCACACGGCGAAATCATGCCCCGCGCCGTGCAGAAAGCCTGCGGCCTGCTGGCCGAGCCGCCCGCCGCGCCCGTGAGCACCGAGAGCATCGTCAAACAGTCGCGCATCAAAGAAACCGGCGGCAAAGGCGGTATCTTGGTGGACGGCGAATCCGGCCTGCTCACCACGCTGGCCAAATGCTGCAAACCCGCCCCGCCCGACGAAATCGCCGGCTTCGTAACGCGCGGGCGCGGCATTTCCATCCACCGCATCGGCTGCGCCTCCTTCCAGAAGCTCGCCGCCGAAGCGGCTGAAAAAGTTGTGCCGGCCTGCTGGGCCGGTGTGCCTGCCGGGCAAGTGTTTGCTGTGGATATCGAAGTATCCGCCCAAGACCGCAACGGCCTGTTGCGCGATATTTCCGAAGCACTGGCGCGACACAAACTCAACGTTACCGCCGTGCAAACCCAATCGCGCAACCTGCAAGCCAGCCTGCGCTTCACGCTGGAAGTACATCAGGTGGACGACCTGCCGCACGTGCTCGCCAGCCTCGCCAACGTGAAAGGCGTAACCGGCGTGAGCAGGCTGTAGACACACGGTTTGACACAAATTAAGGCTACCTGAAAACTCAACCAAGCATTTTCAGGTAGCCTTCCCATGCCCATCCCAAGACCACAATCGCCCCACCCCATTCAAGGAACCCCACCATGCCGCAATCCCCGCAGCTTTTGGCGCAGGAGCTGGCCGAGCACAAACGGCAAATCGTTGCCGACTACCGCCGCCGCCGCAGCCCGCAGCGTTTTTTTGCTGCCTACAGCGCCCTGCTCTCGCACACCGTTACCACGCTGTGGCGGCAGATGCAGCTGGAAGGAGAGCTGGCGCTGCTGGCATTAGGCGGCTTCGGGCGCGGCGAGATGTATCCGCATTCCGATGTGGATTTGGGCATTGTGGCGGCCGATGCCCTGAATGAAACGCAACAGCAGCAAATTGAAACTTGGCTGCAAACTTTGTGGGACATGGGGCTGAATCCCTCGCTGAAAACCGGCAGCGTGGCCGAACTGTGCACCGGAGCAGCAGAAGATTTAACCGGCGACACCTCGCTCCTCGAAGCCCGTCTGCTCCACGGCAGCCGGGAACTGTTTGCCCGCCTGCGCCGTGATTTGGATGTGCAGCGCGACCTGACGGCCTTTGCCGAGGGCAAACTGCTGGAGTTGCAACAGCGGCATCTGAAAGCGCAAGCGGGCAGCAGCCTGGAGCCGAACCTGAAAACCTGCCCCGGCGGCCTGCGCGATATCCACACCATGCTCTGGCTGGCGCGGGTGCAGGGCATTTCGCCGCAGCTGCACCGCCTCGCCCGCCAAGGCATCCTCACCCGTACCGAAGCGGCCATGCTGCGCCGCAGCCACCGCAGTCTGGCGCGCATCCGCATCGAGCTGCACCTGGCCGCCGGCAAGCCGCAGGAGCAGCTGCGTTTCGACTTGCAGCCGCAGGTGGCCTACGCACTGGGCTACACCGATGACAGCAAACAAGTGCGCAGCGAGCGGCTGATGCACACGCTCTACCGCGCAGTGAAAACCGTGAAGCAGCTGAGCGGCATCCTGCTGCCGATGCTGCGCGGGCGCATTTCCTCGCCGCTGCCGCGCGTGGCGCTGGATTTAGACGAACACTATTTCCAAGTAAACAACCTCATCGCCGTGCGCGATAAAACCTTATTCCGCCGCGAGCCGCAGCATATTTTCAAGGTGCTGGAGCTGTGGCAGCAATACAGCCACCTCTCCGGCCTCGCCCCCGAAACCCTGCGCGCCTGGTGGCAGGCGGTGCAGAAAACCGACGCCCGTTTTTATGCCGACCCGGCCAACCGACGCCGCTTCATGGGCTTCTTCCGCCACGGCGGCGGGCTCACCCACCTGCTGCGCTTCCTAAACCTCTACGGCGCGCTTTCGCATTACTTGCCCGAGTGGGGCAAAATTGTCGGCCTGCTACAGCACGACCTGTTCCACGTTTACCCCGTGGACGACCACATCCTGATGGTGGTGCGCAATATGCGCCGGCTGGCTCTGGAAGCGCACAGCCACGAGCTGCCTTTTGCCAGCGCCCTGATGCACGCTTTCGAGCGCAAACCCGTGCTGTATTTGGCCGCCCTGTTTCACGACATCGCCAAAGGGCGCGGCGGCGACCATGCCGAGCTGGGCATGGAAGACGCCCGCCGCTTCGCTGCCAACCATTTCCTGAGCCAATACGAAACCGACCTGCTCGTGTGGCTGGTGGGCAACCATCTTTTAATGTCGCTCACCGCGCAGAAAGAAGACATCCAAGACCCGGCCGTGGTGGCCGCCTTCTGCCGCCGCGTGCAAACGCCCGAGCGGCTCACCGCGCTTTATCTGCTCACCGTGGCCGATATGCGCGGCACCAACCCCAAAATCTGGAACGCTTGGAAAGCCAGCCTGCTCGAAACCCTGTTCCGCTCCGCCCTGCAATACTTCGGCGGCAAAACCACCAGCCGCGACATGGCCGTGAGCCGCCGCCAGCAAAAAGCCCGCCAGGCCTTGGCCGAAGCGGGCGTGGGCGAAGCGCAAAGCCGGGCGCTGTGGCAGCAGCTCGGGCAGGCCTATTTCGTGCGCCACAGCGCCGACATCATCCTGTGGCACCTGCCCCTGCTGGCCGCCAACGCCGAAACGCCCCAAGCCCACATCCGCCCCCTGAGCGCAACTAATGGCCTGCAAGTGATGGTGTTTATGCCCAACCGCGACCGCCTGTTTGCCGGCCTGTGCCGCCTGTTCGGCCGCCACCAGCTCGGCATCCTCGCCGCCCACGCCTACGTTACCGACCACCAATACATCCTCGACACCTTCGTGCTGCAACTGCCCGCCAACTGCCTGCCCGACGACATCGAGCGCATCAGCACCCGCTTGCAGCAAGCCTTAGACCAATTCGTGCGCCACCCGCCGGGCGCCGTCGAACCCAGCTCCCCCCCCCACCGGCTGAGCCGCCGCCTGCGCCACCTGCCCATTGCGCCGCGCATCACCCTCACCGCCGAAGAAACCGCCGGCGCCTACACCCTGGAAATCATCGCCGCCAACCGCGCCTTCCTGCTGGCCGACATCGCCGACGTGTTTGCCCAGCTCAACATCAGCCTCAGCTACGCCGCCATCGCCACCTTCGACGAACGCGTGGAAGACAGCTTCCTAATCCGCCATCCGCAACTGGCCGACACCGCCTTCCAGCTCAAACTCGAACGGCTGCTGCTGGAACGTATCGGCAGCTGAAGGCAGGCTACCTGAAAACCAATACGCGCGAACCGCATACTGGCTCTAGCGGCTGCTTCCGATTTTCAGGTAGCCTGTAATAGAACAGCGGACATGGTTAGCACCCACCCGCAGCAATAGCAAAGGCTACCTGAAAATATCCGCTCCAACTCAGCCGCAATCCATACCAAGCGGTTGGCAGATTTTCAGGTAGCCTCAATCCGATGCTAGGTATGATTCATACCCAGCCTACCGCTATTCCATATTCTCTTTCAGCCACGTTTGCAGCAAAGGATTGTTGATTTGAAACGCGCTATTGCCGAATTTGCTGATCATGTCTTTGCGTTGCAGCTTTCTGATGGCGCTTTGCACGGTGCTCACTTTCACGCTTTCCACGCCCAATATCCGGGCGGCCTGTTCTCTAAACTCCGCGCCATACGGGCTCACCTCCCCCTGCGCCATCGATTGCAGCAGCAGCCGCTCGATAGCGCTTAATGCTTTCCACTGCATCGGGATATTGCTGTTTTCCTGCATCTGCCCGAGCCGCACTTGTGCGGCGGCCTCCAGGCTGAGCGCGGGATTGATGATCATGTCTTGAATCACGGCGCGGATATACATCGGGCTTTTGTTGAACTGCTCGAAAATGGCGTAAAACTTCTCCGCATCCAGCTGCTGCCCGGTTCGGTCGTGATAAACGCCGGCCAAAAAATCGATGAAATCCTGCCCCAAGGTGGGGAAATCCAGCGCGTGGGAAAAGTGGAAGAAAGGGGCTTTGATGTCGTTGAACATGGAGCGCAGGCCGTTGGTGCTGCTGCCGGTAAACAGGGTTTTCACGCGGCTTTGGTTGATGTCCAGGCCAGTTCGTAAGCTGCGTATCATGCCTTCGGTATTCGGCAGCCGCGCCAATTCTTGCGCTTCATCTAGCAGCAGCAAGGTGGGGCGGCTGTCGGCGGCGATATAGGCGATGATTTCGCTGATGCCCGGCAGGTCGCGCGGCGGCGTTTCGCGCTCCAGGCCCACGCCCAACACGTCTATCTTGGTTAGGCTGCCGAAAAAGGTTTTCACGCCGTTGCCGGTGCGGGTTTCCAAGGCAAAACGGTGTAGGGCTTCATGGAAAAACTGCGCGGTGCTGGCGCTGTCTTTGTTGTCCATGAAAGAGAAGTAAAACACATTAAAGCCGTTTTTTTCGGCGGCCGGGGCAATATCGTTGGTGAGAAATTGAGTTTTGCCCATGCGGCGCGGGGCAAACAGCGTGAATGCGTTGGATAAGCCGCTTTTCAGGCTACTGAGCAGGGCGGCAGCCAATTCGGTTCTGGGAAAATAGAGAGGGTCTTCCATACGGGATACCTTGGTGTGGGATTAGCCATTATTGTACTGTATTTTGTCTAATTGTACATTTATCGTCTAACAACGTCTAAGCCAGCACCAGCCAGCCCATTGCAGGCTACCTGAAACGCCGCCGTTGCCCGAGCCCGCCCGCTCCAGTAAACTGCCCGCGTTTATCCCTCCCACCGCCACACCATGCCCCAAACCCTCAACCTCCGTAACGGAACCATCACCTATGACAATTTCTTCTGGCTGCTGGAACACGCTGACAGCAACCCGGCCGACCTGCTTTTAGGCGAAGACCTGCTGCAAATCAGCTTTTGCGGCGGGCAGTACCTGCTCGATGCGGGCTGGTATGGCTTCGGCCCGCGCGGGCAGTTTGGCGTGATGCTGGTGGAAAACCAAGATTGGGAACATCCGCTGCGCAAGGAATACACCCGCGAAATCAGCCGCCTGCCCGCCCTGTTGCAGGAGTGCATCGACTGGCTTTACCACACCCGCATCGCCCCGGCCGAGGTCGACCCCCGCCCGCTGCTGCAAGTGGTGGCCGGCATTGTATATAACGATCGCAGCGAGGTGCTGCTCAGTTCGCGCCCCGCAGGCAAAGCCTATGCGGGCTATTGGGAATTTGCCGGCGGCAAGGTGGAGGCGGGCGAGAGCGAGTTGGCGGCATTGCGCCGCGAATTTGCCGAAGAGCTGGGCATCCAAATCCACAGCGCCGTGCCGTGGCTCACCAAAACCCACAGCTACGAACATGCCCATGTGCGATTGCGTTTTTTCCGCGTGCCGGCCGACGGCTGGTGCGGCGAATTGCAGGCACGTGAAGGCCAGCAATGGCGCTGGCAGCAGCCGGGGCGTTATGATGTGTCACCCATGCTGCCGGCCAATGCCGCGCTGCTGGCAGCGCTGGCTTTGCCCACACAGTTTTCAGGTAGCCTGAATGAGGGTTTGCACGCGGCAGACGGTTTTTGCGTGCTGCCACTTCATGCCGCCAACCCGCTGCCGGGCAGCCGCCTGCTGGCGAACTTAGCCGATTTAGCCGCCGATCTGCCGGGCGATGTATGCCGCTGGCCGCTGGTGCACTCAGCCGACGACATTGCCGCCGCAGCCGCTGCCCAAGCCGAAGCCGCCGTGTGGCCGGCAGATAACTCAACCGCAGCAGAACAAGCCTGCGCCGCACTGGCCGAAGGCGTGCCGCTGCCATTGGTGCTGCTGCCTGCCAATGCCGATATAGCAGCGCGCTATGCCGAACGCTGGCTCGCGGCAGGGGCGCATGCGGTGGTGCAAAGGTGATGAAGATGTTTTCAGGTAGCCTTTGCTGATGATTTTGTAATCATGTTTTTCGAGTTTAGATAACTCGCCCAAACTTTTTCAGGTAGCCTCTTATGCCGAACCCCCTCTCCTCCCGCACCAAAATCTTGCTTGCCCTCGCCGCGCTGTTGCTGCTGGCCGGCGGCCACTTCGCCGTACGCCAATGGCGTGCCGGGCAACAGCCCGCTGCCGAAACGGTGGTTCAAACCGATTGCGACCCGCGCCAAGGTTGTACCCTGCCCAACGGCAGCCGCATCCGCTTTGCTGCCGCGCGCCACCGCCCCTTCGATATCACGCTGGAAAACGTGCCGCCCCAAGTGCAGCAGGCCGAAGTGAGCTTCAGCATGGACGGCATGGACATGGGCTTCAACCGTTTCCCGCTTCAGCGCCAGGCCGACGGCTCCTGGCTCGCCGCCCAAATCCGCCTGCCCGTGTGCACCGACCGCCGCGACGGCTACCTGGCAGACATCCGCATCGGCAGCCAGGTTTTTCAGGTAGCCTTCCAAGCCGAATAACCCGTTATTTTAAAAACCAATCGCCACACCATGCCCCTACTGCAAGCCCCCGGCTCCGGCCTAAGTGCCCTGCCCCCGCTCTCGCTCTATATCCACATTCCCTGGTGCATTCAAAAATGCCCCTATTGCGACTTCAACTCCCACCGCCTCAAGCCCGATACCGACGAAGCCGCCTACATCAACGCCCTGCTCACCGACCTGCAACACGAACTGCCCCATGTCTGGGGACGGCTGGTGGACACCATCTTCATCGGCGGCGGTACCCCCAGCGTGTTTTCCGCCGAATCCATTCACCGCCTGCTCAGCGGCGTGCGCGCCCTGGTGCGCCTGCAGCCCGAAGCCGAAATCACCCTCGAAGCCAACCCCGGCACTTTCGAACAAGCCCGCTTCCAAGGCTACGCCGAAGC
This sequence comes from Eikenella sp., assembly GCF_057315495.1. NCBI lineage: Bacteria > Pseudomonadati > Pseudomonadota > Betaproteobacteria > Neisseriales > Neisseriaceae > Eikenella > Eikenella sp. Next base: position 40,963 of record NZ_DBHKXY010000002.1, on the reverse strand, counting down.
CGGCATCACCCGCCTGTCGCTCGGCATCCAAAGTTTCGACAACGCCAAACTGCACGCCCTCGGCCGCATCCACAACGGCGACGAAGCCCGCGCCGCCATCGAAGCCGCGCTCGCCATCTTCCCCCGCGTGAACACCGACCTCATGTATGCCCTGCCGCACCAAACCCCCGAAGAAGCCCGGCGCGACGCCGAAACCGCCCTCTCCTTCGGCGTAACCCACATCAGCGCCTACCACCTCACCATGGAGCCCAACACCCCCTTCGGCCGCACCCCGCCCCCCGGCATCCCCGAAGAAGACACCGCCTACACCATCGAACAAGCCGTGCACCACACCCTGCTTGATGCCGGCTTCGAACGCTACGAAACCAGCGCCTTCGCCAAAAACAGCCAGCAATGCCGCCACAACCTCAACTACTGGCAATTCGGCGACTACATCGGTATCGGCGCCGGCGCCCACGGCAAAATCAGCAGCCACCGCGGCATCACGCGCACCACCCGCGCCCGCCACCCGCGCAGCTACCTCGCCGCCATGCAAGGCAACCCCGCCGATGCCGTCGAACGCTTTCAGGTAGCCTCAAGCGAGCTGCCCTTCGAATTCATGCTCAACGCCATGCGCCTCACCAACGGCGTACCCGCCCGCCTGTTCCAAGAGCGCACCGGCCACAGCCTCGCCGCCATCGCCCGCCCCCTGCAGGAAGCCACCCGGCTCGGCCTCATCGACCCCGACCCCACCCTCCTGCGCCCCACCGAACGCGGCCAGCGCTACCTGAACGATTTGCTGCAACTGTTTTTGTAAGTCCGATCCGCCCTTGCAAAGGCTACCTGAAAGTGTGAGCTTCAACGAAGTTAAAACCATTTTTGGTTTCCAGCCCCATAAGTGAGCCAAACCCCAAACTTATCTCTTTTTCAGCATGTCGGCAGCAATAAATTGCCCTAGGCCAAATAACATGCAAAGCCACCAAGAAGGCTACCTGAAACTTTCAGGTAGCCTCACAATCAATCCAGTCCATCAGTCATACAAATGCAGATTCACCACACGCAACAGCTCCGCTTCCACAGCAGGTAAATGGCGTGGCGGGCTGATGCCGTCTTCTTGCGTGATTTTTAGCTGCCTTTGTATTTTATTGTAGTGGATTTTAATCTTTTCGCTGCCAAATACCTTTTTGAATTGATAAAGATAAACCAAGTCGTGCTTGGTGGGCACGCCCTTTTCCAAATCCAACATGGCAAACGGCGCCTCTTCATCGAGAAACTGAATCAAATTGGCAAAATCATCCTGCTTCATCCGATAGAGTGACTGGGCAGTATAGGGAATTTTATTCAATATACCCGCCTTATATTGCCGCCACGCGGCCAATATGGCCTCGCTTACGCCTTTTTCCTGCCCTGGCATCATCCCGCTGGACACCACAACATAATGATGCTCTTCCCCATAGGCAACATGACGCCGCTGAATCATGGCTCCGATACGCGGGCGTAAAAACTTGCCGAGGTAGGGGTGGTTCTTTTTTAATGCCTCCGTGCCAACGCCCACCGCCTGTATATTGCCCCACTTGGCCGACCATTTGCGATACTTGTTGAAAAAATTCAGCGCATCGTGCACTGCAATACCCTGTTCGTCCATACGCACCACCGGCTTGCGCAACAACAACATCAGCAGCACCACGGCATATTGCAGCCAATAAAACAGCCAGCAAAACAGGGAGAGAAGCAGCAAAAACCAATAGCTGATATCGGACAAAACAGCCCGATCGGCCCACAGCGCAAAACAAATCAAACACACGCAAAACAGCCCGGAAAAGCCGCCGTAAAACAGCAGCTCCAGGGAGTGCCACCAACTGTAATAAAGTTTCCGTTCCATTGCCTTCCCCATTGGCAAAAGGCTACCTGAAACTTTCAGGTAGCCTCTAATCCTGCCTCAATCTTCAGCCTTATGCTTCACGGCGGATAATCAACAACGGCAGGCGGGTTTCACGCATCACGGTTTCGGCGAAGCTGCCCATCAGGAGGTGCATCAGGCCGGTGCGGCCGTGGGTGCCCAGCACCAGCAGGTCGGCTTTCTGCTCGGTGGCATAATCCACCAGGCTTTTGGCCATATCGCGTGCGTTTTTGCTGATCACGAGCAGGTGGCGGCCGAGTTTTGCATCTTCGCCCAAAGTGGTACGCGCCTGTTTGATGGCGGCGTCCAAAATGGCGTTGCCTTGTTCGGTGGCAGCAGTTTCGTAGTTTTCATACTGCAAAAACTCGGGGGCAACGGTGGCCACGTATTCGGCAGGGTTGGCCACGTGCACCAATGTGAGCGCCGCGCCAGTGGCCTGAGCCAGGCCGCAGGCCTGTTTGAGCGCATGTTGGGAGGTGCGGCTGCCGTCTACTGCAATCACGATATGTTGATACATAAGCTTTCTCCTAGTGAACGTTATTCCGATGCTTCCGCGCAGAGGCTACAGCCGCCGGACGGGTCTCTTCCTGATACGTTTACAGTATAATACCGATGCACCGAATGTGCCATTTTTTCTACCTGTTTTTTGACTTATCCCGATGATTACTCCCGCCCCAAACGAGCGCCGCTTCGGCGGCATTTCCCGACTCTACGGCCATGCCGCCCTGCAACGCTTTGCCCAAGCCCATGTTTGCGTGGTGGGCGTGGGCGGCGTAGGCTCTTGGGCGGTGGAGGCGCTGGCGCGCAGCGGTATCGGCCGGCTCACGCTGATTGATTTGGACAACGTGGCCGAATCCAACACCAACCGCCAGCTCCACGCGCTTACCGACAATTTCGGCCTGCCCAAAGTAACCGCGCTGCACCGACGCATCCTGCAAATCAACCCCGCCTGCACCGTGCATGAAATCGAAGATTTTGTGGATGCGGAAAACGTGGGCACGCTTTTTGCCGAGCCGTTTGATTTTGTGATCGACGCCATCGACCAAATGCGCGTAAAAGCCGCCATGGCCGCCCATTTTGTGGCGCAGAAGCAGGCCTTTGTGGTGTCCGGCGGCGCAGGCGGCCAGCGCGACCCCGCCCTCATCCGCCGCGCCGACCTCGCCCGCACCACCCACGACCCGCTGCTCTCCAACCTGCGCTACACCCTGCGCCGCCGCCACGGCTTTCCGCGCGATCCGAAAGAGCGCATGAAAGTAAGCTGCATCTATTCCGAAGAAAACGTCACCCCGCCGCAAACCGGCGCCGCCTGCGAAACCGATGCCGCACCGCAAGGATTGTCTTGCGCAGGCTACGGCGCGAGCATGCTGGTTACCGCCGCCTTCGGCCTGTTTTGCGCACAGGCAGCGATAGAACACTTGGCCGCGCAAGTTAAATAACCAACCCAAAAGGAAAACCATGTTCCCCATCGAACTCAAAGCCCTGCGCCGCAACCTCGGCCTCACCCAAGCCGAAGCCGGCCAAGCTCTTGCTGCCAATGTCGATTTTCCCCACGGCGCTTCCGCCGAAGAATGGGCGCAATGGGAAAACGGCGCCGCCCCCATCCCCCTGCACGTGGTTCGTGCCGTGGAAACCCGCCTCAACCAGAAATACCAAGCCATCGACCAATACGCCGAGCAAATTGAAGCCAAAATGCAGGGCGGTGATGCCGTGGTGGTGCTGTGGTATCCCGAGCCGAAGGCCTGCCCCGACCTAGCCTCCTGGCGCATCAGCCAAAGCGTGGCCGGAGAAGTCGCCGCCATGGGCGGTCGGGTAATCGCCTTCGATGCCGAAGCCTACCGCAACTGGCGGCAAGGGCAAGCTCAACCTGCCGACACCCCCGACAACCGCCAACGCTGGGCACAAGAGCAATTTGAGCAATCCCGATAATATGGATGCTTAAAGAGGCTACCTAAAAACAATGTCTAGACGAAACTAAATTAGTTTCAGGTAGCCTTGTTGAGCAAAATAAGATAACTTATTAAATCTGCGATATTTTCCCATTTTTCAGGTAGCCTTTATCCCCCCCCAAAGGCTACCTGAACCCTTAGCAGAGTGGAGTTTCTGTAAAACTAAAATTTCCCCGCCACTTCGCCGCAGGCATGACCGACTCCCCGCCCTTGCTCTATAATCTGCCATTTTTCAGGTAGCCCCAGCGCCGCCTCCCTATTTCCGCCAAATCACAGAAAGCCATCCATGAAAAAACGAGTCCTCACCGGCGTAACCACCACCGGCATCCCGCATTTAGGCAACTACGTTGGCGCCATCCGCCCCGCCATTGCCGCCGCAGCCGACCCCGCTGCCGAATCCTTCCTCTTTTTGGCCGACTACCACGGCATCATCAAATGCCACGACCCCGAGCTCATCCACGCCTCCACCCAAGCCGTGGCCGCCACCTGGCTCGCCTGCGGCCTCAATCCCGAGCGCACCACGTTTTACCGCCAAAGCGACATCCCCGAAGTGCCCGAGCTCAACTGGATACTCACCTGCATCACCGCCAAAGGCCTGATGAATCGTGCCCACGCCTACAAAGCCGCCGTGCAGGCCAACCTCGATGCCGGCCAAACCGACCAAGACCACGGCGTGGAAATGGGCCTCTACAGCTACCCCATCCTCATGAGTGCCGACATCCTCATGTTCAATGCTCACGAAGTGCCGGTAGGCCGCGACCAAATACAGCACGTAGAAATGACCCGCGACATCGCCCAGCGTTTCAACCACCGCTTCAAAGAGCTGTTTGTGCTGCCCGAAGCCAAAGTGGACGACAACGTTGAACTCCTCGTTGGCCTCGACGGGCGCAAGATGAGCAAAAGCTACGGCAACACCATCCCGCTGTTTGAGAGCGAGAAAAAGCTGCAAAAAGCCGTGAACAAAATCATCACCAACCTCAAAGAGCCCGGCGAGCCGAAAACTCCCGACGAAAGCCCGCTGTTCGACATCTATAAAGCTTTCGCCACCCCCGCCGAAACCGCCGAATTCACCCAAATGCTCGCCGACGGCCTCTCCTGGGGAGAAGCCAAAAAACTGCTCGGCGCCAAGCTGAATGAAGAGCTCGCCCCCAAGCGCGAACGTTTCCACGAGCTCACCGCCCAGCCCGCGCAAATCGAAGACATCCTGCAGGCCGGTGCCGCCAAAGCTCGCAAGCAAGCCCGCGAACTGCTCGACCAAGTGCGCGACGCCGTAGGCATCCGCCCGCTTCGTTGAACGATACGGCTGTTTGGCAGACACACAAAAAGCTACCTGAAAACGTAGCGCAGCGAAGTTTCTGCGTAGCTAAAATTTCAGGTAGCCTTTTCCGTCGCAGGCTATGTAGGATGCGTGCGAAATGCACGCACGAGGCTTTGGAGTAACTGGTAACGGCATGCACTCCTGCGGCATACACCTCATGCTGAAAGGCTACCTGAAAAATGAATTTCAGGTAGCCTTTTGCATTATGGCGGGCTCTAGCGTCCAACCCAGTATTCCGTTCCGCCTCACGTCAGCAGCAGCTGGCTCATTTCCGCCCAGGCTTGGCGGACTTCGGGTAGACGCAGCGGCAGGTCGCGGCTGAAAAAGTAGCTCATGCTGCCGAGAATGAGGGTGGCGAGCATGTCGGCCTGGTAGTCCCAATCTTTGATGGGGGCGGCGTTGGGCAGGGTGTGGGCGAAATGGAGGAATTGCTGTTTAATCAGCTTGTGCATATCGCGGTAGAGATGGTGGCGGCGGGTGTCCACTTTCCACAGGGCGAGGATGAGGCGGCGGCGGCTGTGTATCCAGTCGGAGGCTTCGGGCATCATGTTGAGGAACACATCAAAACTACCTGCCTGGAAACGGGTAAGGATGTATCGGCTGTATTCGGCTTTGAAGTCGGCAATCATCTTGCCGGCCAAGTCACTTTTGCCGGAGTAGTATTTGTAAAAGGTGGAACGGTTTACCGGGGCGCGGTCGAGAATATCTTGTACGGCGATTTGGGCGAAGGGTTTTTCGTGCAGCAAATCCACAAAGGCCTCGCGGATGGCACGGTGGGTTTTGATGATGCGGGGGTCGGTATAGCTTTCGTTTTCGCTCATGTTTGCGCTTCCATTTTGGGTCTCGGCCAAGGCATTTTGCGGTTTTACGTATGCTTAAGCAACTTTTTTACTAATTTCGTATGCTTAATGATACGCGGAATTGCTTTTTAATGGTATGCAGCTCTGTATTGGAGACTTACACTCAAATCATTCTTATTGCCGAGGTATTCGTGATGAAACGCCTGCCCAAACCCCTGCTTTTCCTGCTGCCGCTTGCTGCCCTTATCGGCATCGGCTTCTTTGCGTTCCGCCAATATTCTGCGCCCGACCCGCTGGCGGGCATCGCGCATGCCAACGGGCGGCTGGAGTTTACCCGTATGGATGTGGCCAGCCTGTATGCCGGGCGGGTGGAAGAAATAACGGTGAGCGAAGGGCAGTATGTGGAGGCGGGCACGGTGCTGGCGCGGATTTCTTCGCAAGCCGCCGAAGCACAGCTTTCCGAAGCACAGGCGGGCAAGGCGCAGCTGGAGCAGACAGTGCGCCGCGCACAAGCGCAAATCGAGGCGCAACGCCAGCAACTGCGAACCGCGCAGATGGAGGCAGACAACGCCCGCCAGCTATTCCGCGACAACTTAATCTCGCAGGCCGAACTCAACACCCGCTTGGCACAGCGCGATGCAGCACGGGCGGCAGTACAGGCGGCCGAAGCGGCACGCAACGAAGCGCAGGCCGGCGTGGGGCAGGCGCGGGCGAAAATGGCGCAGGTGTCCTCCGTTATCGGCGATTTGTCGGTGCGCGCGCCGCAGGCCGGGCGGGTGGAATACCGGCTGGCCGAGCCGGGCAACGTTCTGCCGGCCGGCGGCAAGGTGGTAAGCCTGTTAAATCTGAACGACGCGAGCATCAGCCTGTTTCTGCCTGCGCCCACGGTAAACCAAATCCCGTTGGGCAGCGAGGCACGGATTAAGATGGACGGGCTGGATGCGGTGTTCCCCGCCAAAGTTACCTATATTGCCTCAGAGGCGCAGTTCACGCCCAAATTTGTGGAAACCGCCGAAGAGCGCACCAAGCTGATGTTTCGGGTGAAGCTGCAGATTCCGGCCGATGTGGCAGCCAAATACCAAGGCTACCTGAAAGGCGGCATGACGGCCACCGGCTTCGTGCGCACCGACTCCAAGCTCGCCTGGCCGGCCGATTTGCAAACCCGCCTACCGCAATAGGATAAGGCCATGCCGAACGCCATCGAAATCAGCCAACTCTCGCACGCCTACGGCAAAGTGCAGGCCTTGCGCGGCGTGTCGCTCGCCATCGGGCGCGGCGCCACCGTCGGCTTGATCGGCCCCGACGGCGTGGGCAAATCCACCCTGCTTTCGCTGATTGCCGGCGTTCGCACGCTCCAGAGCGGCGAAGTGCGCGTGCTCGGGCATAATGTGGCGCACAAGGCCGAGCGCGAAGCGCTGCTGCCGCGCATCGCCTTTATGCCGCAAGGCCTGGGCAAAAACCTCTACCCGACGCTTTCCGTGTATGAAAACATCGATTTCCACGCCCGCCTGTTCGGCCTGAACAAACACCAGCGCAAGCAGCATATCGAGCGCCTGATGCTCTCCACCGGCCTGGCACCCTTTGCCGGCCGCGCCGCCGGCAAGCTCTCCGGCGGCATGAAGCAAAAGCTCAGCCTGTGCTGCGCCCTGGTGCATAACCCCGACCTGCTGATTCTGGACGAACCCACCACCGGCGTCGATCCGCTTTCCCGCCGCCAATTCTGGACATTGGTGCGCGAATTGCGCGCCGAAAATCCCGGCATGACTGTGCTGGTGGCCACCGCCTACATCGACGAAGCCGAACAGTTCGACTATCTCCTAGCCATGGACGACGGCCAAATCCTTGCCCACGGCCGCACGCAGGAAATCCTCGCGCAAAGCGGCTGCGCCACGCTGGAGCAGGCCTATATCAAAATGCTGCTCGAAGGCAAGCAAACCCATTGGGACGACTCCCAACTGCCGCCCTTTATCCCCGACGATTCCCTGCCGCCCGCAATGGAGGCGCACAACCTGAGCAAACGCTTCGGCGATTTCACCGCGGTAAACAAAGTCAGCTTCCGCATCCGCCAAGGCGAAATTTTCGGTTTCCTCGGCTCCAACGGCTGCGGCAAAAGCACCACCATGAAAATGCTCACCGGCCTCTTAGATGCCAGCGAAGGCGAGGCCACACTCTTGGGCGAGCCGATAGACGCAGGCAGCACTGCCGTGCGCCAGCGCGTGGGTTATATGTCGCAGGCGTTTTCGCTATATGAAGAGCTGAGTGTGCGGCAAAACTTAGTGTTGCATGCCCAGCTCTACCAGCTCGGCGCAAACAGCCGCGCCGCCATCGATGCCGTGTTGCAGCAATTCGAGCTGGCCGACCTGGCCGATGCCACCCCCGCCGCCCTGCCATTGGGCGTGCGCCAGCGCCTGCAACTGGCCGCCGCCTGCCTGCACCGCCCGCAAGTGTTGATTTTGGACGAGCCCACTTCCGGCGTCGATCCCGCCGCGCGCGATATGTTTTGGCAATATCTGTTCCGCATGGCACGGGAAGAGCGTGTAACCATTTTCGTCTCCACCCACTTCATGAACGAAGCCGCCCGCTGCGATCGCATCTCGCTGATGCACCGCGGCCGCGTGTTGGCGGTGGGCGAACCGGAAGAACTGCGCCGCCGCCAACACGCCGATACGCTGGAAGAATCGTTTATCCGCTATTTGGAGCAAGACGAAGCCGCCGAAGCGGCAGAAAGGCTACCTGAAAGCGCCCAAAGTGAGCTTTCACAAAGCAAAAACTCTGTTACAGAATCTGCCCAAGACAGGCTACCTGAAAACCATGCCGCCCCATCCGGCCTGCTCTATTGGCTTTCCGCCGTATTCACCTTCACCCGCCGCGAGGGCAAAGAGCTGCTGCGCGACCGTATCCGCCTGATGTTTGCCCTGCTGGGCCCCTTGGTGTATCTGATTTCAGGTAGCCTCGGCGTGTCGTTTGACGTAAACGAAATGGACTTTGCCGTGCTCGACCAAGATCAAAGCCACTACAGCCGCCAGCTGACGCATGAGTTTGACGGCTCGGCCTATTTCCGCCAAAAAGCCAGCCTCACATCCCGCGCCGACATCAACGCTGTGCTCACTAATGGCAGCGCGCGCATGGTGATTGAAATCCCGCCCGGCTTTGGTAAAGACCTCACCCTCGGCCGTCACCCGCAGTTGGCTCTCTATTTCGACGGCTCGTGGCCGTTTGTGGGCGAAAACCTCCACGGCTATGCCCAAGGCATCCTCAACCGCTATATGGCCGAGCTCTACAGAGAACGCGGCATCCGCATCAACAGCGGCGGCAGCCTGCAAACCCGCTTTATCTACAACCCCACCTTCAAAAGCATCAACGCGCTCACGCCGGGCTTTTTAATGCTTTCGCTGATGATGATTCCGGCCATGCTCACCGCCCTATCCGTGGTACGCGAAAAAGAAATCGGCTCCATCATGAACCTCTACAGCTCGCCCGCTTCCTCCTTCCAATATCTTTTAGGCAAGCAGCTGCCCTATGTGCTACTCTCGTTCTTGAGTTATCTGGTGCTGCTCGGCGTGGTGGTGTTCGGGCTGGGCGTGCCGCTGAAAGGCTCGTTTATCGCGCTCACGGCAGGCGTGCTGTGCTTCGTGTTCGCCTCCACCGGCTTCGGGCTGTTGGTGTCTACCTTCGTGCGCACGCAGGTGGCGGCGATTTTTGCGGCAGCGATTCTGGCCATGATTCCGGCGCTGGATTTCTCCGGCATGATTTATCCGGCATCCACCTTGAGCGGCGCTGGCAAGTGGATTGGCATTTTCAGCCCAACCAGCTGGTTTCAAACCATCAGCCTGGGCGTTATCACCAAAGGCCTGGGCTGGCGCGATGTGGATACGCTGTGCGGCACGCTGTTGCTGTTTTTCGCAGCCTATTGGCTCGCCGCCGGGCTGCTTTTGAAAAAGCAGGAGAAATAAGATGCGCCAATGGATCAGCAACGTTTGGCATCTGGGCGGCAAGGAAATCCGCAGTTTCTTCACCGATTACGCGCTGTTTGCGCTGTTGGTGTTTATGTTCAGCTTTTCCGTGTATTCCGTGTCGCAAAACGTAACCACCGAAGTAAAAAACGCCGCGCTGGCCGTCTACGACCAAGACCGCAGCGCGCTCACCTACCGCATCCGCGATGCCATGATCGCCCCACAGTTCAAACAGGTAGACGACATCGATGGCAACCGCATCGACCGAGCCATGGATCTGGGCGAATACAGCTTCGTGCTGGTTATCCCGCCCAACTACACCGCCGACCTCCTGGCCGGCAAACGCCCCGAGCTGCAATTATTGGTGGACGCCACCGCCATGTCGCAGGCCGGCGTGGGCTCGGTGTACATCGGCCAAATCGTACATCGCGAAACATCGGCCTACCTGGGGCAGCACGGCAACGCCGCACCCTTCGAGCCGGTGGTGAACGTGCTGTTCAACGAAAACCTGCGCAGCGGATGGTTTATGCCGCTCAACCAACTGGTGGGCAACGCCACCCTGCTCACCATCCTACTGGTGGGCGCGGCCGTGATCCGTGAGCGCGAACACGGCACGATTGAGCATTTGTTGGTGATGCCGGTGGACGCAAACGAAATCGTGATGGCCAAAATCTTGGCCAACGGCCTGATTATCCTGGTTTCCTCCGTGCTCTCGCTGCTGTTGGTGGTGCACCGCGCCGTGGGCGTGCCGATTAACGGCTCGCTGGCGCTATTCGTGTTCTGCGAGGCCGTGTATCTGTTTGCCATGGCCGGGCTCGGCGTGCTGCTCGCCACCCAGGCGCCAACCATGCCGCAGTTCAGCCTGCTGTGCATCATCGTGTATATCGCCGTGTTCCTACTCTCCGGCAGCACCTCGCCCATCGAAAACCTGCCTCCCTGGCTGCGCAGCCTTTCCGAGCTCTCGCCCATGACCCAATTCACCGCCCTCTCCAAAGACATTATTTTCCGGGGCGCCGGCTGGAGCGTAATCCGCCACCGCGTAGCCATCACCGCCGTGTCCGGCTTTCTTTTCACCGCCATCGCCGTGATCCGCTTCCGCCGGATGCTGGCACAGCAGAATTAAAAAAGGCTACCTGAAAACGGCACCTATCTTTTCAGGTAGCCCTACAGATAACCCCAAAGGCTACCTGAAAAACCACCCGTACATTTTCAGGTAGCCCCACACCAAGGAAACCCCACCATGCCCACCCCCAAACTCCTCCCCATCGCCCTAGCCCTCCTCCTCACCGCCTGCACCACTACCCAAATCGACCGCCAATCCAACATCACGCTACCTGAAAACTTCCAACACACCAGCCAGGCCGATTCCGCCCCTAATTTAGCCCGCTGGTGGCAGCAATGGCCAGATCCCCAGCTCGGCCGCCTCATCGAACAAGGCCTGCAACACAACCACAGCATCGCCATTGCCCGCAGCCGCCTAGAAGAAGCCCGCGCCACCTCCCGCCTGGCCGAAGCCGACCTCCTGCCCAGCGCCGGCCTCGCCGCCGATGCCAAAGGCTACCGCAACCACCGCCGCGATCCCTACCTCGGCAACGGCGGCAACCTCACCTCCGCCAGCTTCCGCGCCGCCTGGGAGCCCGACATCTTCGGCCAGAAACGCAGCGATGCCGATGCCGCCCGTGCCGCCGCCCTCGGCAGCCAAGAGCAGCTCCACGGCAGCCGCCTGCTCGTCTCCGCCCAAATCGCCGAACACTACCTGCGCGCCGCCCACATCCAGCAGCAGCAAGCCCTCGTTTCCCAACAGCTCTCCACCCTGCACGAACTGGCGCGCTATGCCGCCGGCCGCTTCAACACCGGCCTCGCCACCGCCCACGACACCACCGCCATTACCGCCCAAATCCAAGCCCTGCAAGCCCGCCAAAGCACCCTCCAAGCCCAGTTCGATGCCCAGCAGCGCAGCATCGCCGTGCTCATCGGCCAAACCCCGCAAAGCTTCCGCCTCGATAGCGATGCCATGCGCCAAGCCGCCCTGCTGCAACACCTGCCCAGCCTGCCGCAAGGCATCCGGCCCGGCAACCTCCTCAACCAACGCCCCGACCTGCGTGCCCGCGCCGCCGAAATCCAAGCCCGCAGCGCCCAGCTCGCCAGCGCCAAAGCCGACCTCCTCCCCCGATTCGACATCCAATTCCTCTGGCAAACCGGCCGCATCGAGCTCAACAGCGACCTCGCCCCCTTCAACCGCGCCCGCAGCGGCAACGGCGGCCTCTTCAGCATCGGCATACAGCTCCCCCTCTTCACCGCCGGCCGCATCCGCGCCAACATCCGAGCCGCCGACGCCCGCCTGCAAACCGCCCTGCTGCAATACGACCAAACCCTGCTGCAAGCCCTCGCCGACGTAGACAACGCCTACCAGGCCCAACACGCCCTCAACACCCAGCAGCAAGAATTGCAGCAGGCCGAACGCACCGCGCAGCAGCAAGTGCGCAACGACCGCCAACTCTTCCGCTACGGCCGCAAAACCCTCGACACCGCCCTGCAATCCCAGCTCAGCGCCCACAGCTTCAGCCAAAACCTGCTCGACAACCAACTCGCCTCCGGCCTCAACCTGCTAAACCTCTACAAAGCCATTGGCAGCGGCTGGCAGGAAGAAGGCACACAGCCCGAAGCAGCCGAAGCGGCAACTAAATAGTAAAATAGGCTACCTGAAGATTTTAGCTTCGCAGAAGCTTCACTGCGCTGCGTTTTCAGGTAGCCATCATAGAATATAAATATTAGAAATAACTGCGTTGTATAATTTAAGACAAGATGAGACCTTTTTGAGAGCAGGAAAAAATGATGACAGATCCGTATGAAAACGATATTGGGATGCAGATCGCCCGTGCAAACCGAGAAGGTAACATAGCTTTTTTAAAAGAAATGAGTGCTACAGGTAAATTTGATCCACTTTATATTACTGATTCTGAAAAATGGAATTATCTACATAGAGTTAATATGAACGCCCATAAACCAGCCCCTCTCTCTACCGTCCTTTTCTATTTGGAAAAAGGCGTAGAGGTAAACGCTCAAGACTGCTACGGCATGACCCCGCTGCATTACGCCATGCAAGCTAAAAACGGCGATGCCGCCCTAGCCCTATTGGACGCAGGCGCCAACCCGAATATACCCAATCGGGACAATGTGATTCCCTTAGGCATGATGGGCGCCATGCCGCATCGGCTGGATGTGTTGAAAAAGATGCTGGAAAACGGCGGCGATGTGCACTATCCGAATGCCAATAGCGGGATGGAACTATTGGCTTTTACCAAGCACTATCGTTCCGAACGAGAAGGCTTTAAAGAAATTATAGAACTGATGGAGCAATATGCTTGAATTTCCGTGATAGCCAATTGATCCCAAAATGAAGGCTACCTGAAACTTTTCAGGTAGCCTGTTTCTATTCCGCCAATGCCGCCTAACGCTCCTCCAGCCCGGCCAAAATCGCGCAATCCGGGCAATCGTCTCCCGCGCAGGCGTCGTGCCAGCGTTGCAGCTCGGCCACCATGCCCTGCAGGCGTTCGATTTTGGCTTCCAGCTCGGCGATATGTTGCGCGGTGAGCGTTTTCACTTCGCGGCTGGTGCGCTGCGGGTTGTGTTGCAGGCTCAAAAGCTGCCCGATCTGCGGCAGCGAAAAGCCCACTTCCCGCGCATGGCGGATAAAGCGCAACCGGACAAGGTCGGCCTGTCCGTAGCGGCGGTAGCCCGCTTCGCTGCGCGCGGCCGGGGCGATTAGGCCGTGCTTTTCGTAGTCGCGGATTTGTTTGGCGGAAAGGCCGCTTTCGGCTGCGGCCTGGCTGATGTTTATCATGATGCTTGACCTTTACTTCGGGTGAAGCTTTATAGTGGCGGCACTTAGCGGGAAAGCAAGAGCAGACCCATCATTTCAGGTTACCTGAAAGCTTTGGCTGCAACGGGCTTTAAAACCTCAGCCTCATTCCAACAGAAAGGAAACCCTATGCAAACCATCACATTAAACATCGAAGGCATGACCTGCGGCGGCTGCGTGAAAAGCGTAACCAGCATCCTCGAAGGCGTAAACGGCGTGGACAAGGCCGAAGTGAGCCTGGAAAACAAGAATGCCGTCGTGGAATTCGACCCCGCCCAAACCAACCCCGCCGCGCTGATAGAAGCGGTGGAAGACGGCGGCTTTGATGCGGCTTTGTAAATCGAATCGCAACAAATCGACTGCAACACCCCAAAGGCTACCTGAAAACCCTGCTCCGCTTTTTTCAGGTAGCCCAACCACATTCAGAAGGAAGAAACCATGCAACAAAAAGTCCGTTTCCAAATCGAAGGCATGACCTGTCAGGCCTGTGCTTCGCGCATTGAAAAAGTGTTGAACAAAAAAGATTTTGTCGAATCGGCTGGGGTGAACTTCGCCAGCGAGGAGGCGCAGGTGGTGTTTGACGACAGCCAAATCTCCGCCGCCGACATCGCCAAAATCATCGAGAAAACCGGCTATGGCGCGAAGGAAAAGACGGAAGACGCGCTGCCGCAGCCCGAAGAAACCGCGCATGTAAGCTGGCGGTTGTGGCTTTTGCTGGCAATCAATATCCCGTTCCTTATTGGTATGGCAGGCATGATGATTGGTCGGCACGATTGGATGCTGCCGCCGGTATGGCAGTTTGCATTGGCGAGTGTGGTGCAGCTTTGGCTCGCGGTGCCGTTTTACAAAAGCGCGTGGGCGAGTATTAAAGGCGGGCTGGCGAATATGGACGTACTCGTTACCATCGGCACGGTGTCAATTTACCTGTATTCCGTCTATATGCTGTTTTTCAGTCCGCACGCGGCGCACGGCATGGCGCATGTGTATTTTGAAGCGGGCGTAATGGTGATTGGTTTTGTATCGCTGGGCAAATTTTTGGAACACCGCACCAAAAAATCCAGCCTAAACAGCTTGGGCTTGCTGCTCAAACTTACGCCGACCCAAGTTAACGTGCAACGCGATGGCGAATGGAAACAACTGCCCATCGACCAAGTGCAAATCGGCGACCTGATCCGCGCCAACCACGGCGAACGTATTGCCGCCGACGGCATCATTGAAAGCGGCAGCGGTTGGGCGGATGAGAGCCATCTTACCGGCGAATCCAACCCCGAAGAGAAAAAGGCAGGAGGCAAAGTGTTGGCCGGTGCGCTAATGACCGAAGGCAGCGTGGTGTACCGCGCCACACAGCTCGGCAGCCAAACCCTGCTCGGCGACATGATGAACGCGCTGTCCGAAGCGCAAGGCAGCAAGGCGCCGATTGCGCGCGTGGCGGATAAGGCGGCGGCGGTGTTCGTGCCTGCCGTTGTGGGCATCGCGCTTTTGACTTTTATCGCCACTTGGCTGGTGAAAGGCGATTGGACGGTTGCGCTGATGCACGCCGTTGCCGTTTTGGTGATTGCCTGCCCGTGCGCGCTCGGTCTGGCAACCCCTGCCGCGATTATGGTCGGCATGGGCAAAGCAGTGAAACACGGCATTTGGTTTAAAGATGCGGCGGCAATGGAAGAAGCCGCCCACGTCGATGCCGTCGTGTTGGACAAAACCGGCACGCTGACAGAAGGCAAGCCGCAAGTTGCCGCCGTTTATTGTGTTCCCGACAGCGGCTTTGACGAAGACGCTTTGTACCGCATCGCCGCCGCCGTCGAACAAAACGCCGCCCACCCGCTCGCCCGAGCCATCGTTTCCACCGCCCAAGCGCGCGGTTTGGACATTCCCACCGCACAAAACGCGCAAACCGTTGTCGGCGCAGGCATTACCGCCGAAGTGGAAGGCGTGGGCTTGGTGAAAGCAGGCAAAGCCGAATTTGCCGAACTGACCTTGCCGAAGTTTTCAGACGGCGTTTGGGACATTGCAAGCATTGTTGCAGTCTCAGTCGATAACAAACCTATCGGCGCATTCGCACTTGCTGACGCATTGAAAGCCGATACCGCCGAAGCCATAGGCCGTCTGAAAAAACACAATATCGATGTCTATATTATGAGCGGCGACAACCAAGGCACGGTCGAATACGTCGCCCAACAACTGGGTATCGCACACGCCTTCGGCAACATGAGTCCGCGCGACAAAGCCGCCGAAGTGCAGAAGCTCAAAGCCGCCGGCAAAACCGTGGCGATGGTCGGCGACGGTATCAACGACGCGCCCGCACTCGCCGCCGCCAACGTCAGCTTCGCAATGAAAGGCGGCGCGGACGTTGCCGAACACACCGCGTCCGCCACGCTGATGCAGCATTCGGTCAACCAGCTCGCCGATGCCCTGCTGGTGTCGCAGGCGACGTTGAAAAACATCAAACAAAACCTGTTTTTCGCCTTCTTCTACAATATCTTGGGCATCCCGCTCGCCGCACTCGGCTTCTTAAACCCCGTCATCGCAGGTGCGGCAATGGCGGCAAGCTCGGTTTCGGTATTGAGCAATGCCTTGCGCTTGAAACGGGTGAAGATTGAGTGAGGCGTGGCAAAGGCCGTCTGAAACGCATACACCCAGTTTTATTTTTCAGGTAGCCTCAAACTAGGAATCAACCGATGAAAAGTTATACGCTCGATATTTCCGACTTTGAATATCCAAAATCATTTGAAAAAATCGTCGAACTGAATTTAGTCGATTTCGATATTTGGCATCTGCTCTATAGTCATTGGGCAGCCGAACTATACCGAGGCTTGCAAACGCGCTATCCCAATAGAAAACTGATTCCCTTCGCCAAACGCAGCGATTGCGATGACACTGCCTGCTTCGAAATCGGCAAAGGCGGCAAAGTCCAACTAATCCACGACTTTGCCGACCCCGGCTGGGAGCAACGTCAAGAATTCCCCGATTGCTGGGCATGGCTCGCCCAAGCGGTAAACGACATGATCGAATACAACCGGGAAGGCGGTATCCGGTAAACCTCAAACCGGCTGATGGGCAAACATCCATTTTCAGGTAGCCTGCCTTGAAAACCGCCGCATATGCCAGCAAATAACATCTCTCCTGGATGCCGCATATGGTGCGGCACGTGTCAGCACCCGCCGCATCCGCTACCGTTTCAACGGCGAACAGTTTGTCCGCTTGAATTAAACCCGCCAAAACACCATCCAACCCACCCGACACTTTTCAGGTAGCCTCCAAGGCTACCTGAAACCCGCCGCCATGCTCCGCCACGCCCTCATCGCCCTGCAAACCCTCTTCGCCACCCCGCTGCATGCCCGCCATGCCGCCAAAACTGACACCGCCCTCGCCGCCGCCCTGCGGCATAACGGCAACCCGCCCGCCATGCCCTTCGCCGAGCAGCTCGAAGGCTACCTGAAAACTACCGAATCCTGGGCCTGCCGTTTTAGCCAAACCCGCGCCGCCGGCCTGATGATCCACAGCAGCGCCGACGGCCGTGTGCGCAGCTTCACCCCGCCGCACAGCCCCAGCAGCCTGCTCCAAGCCCGCAGCCCCGGCGGACACACCAGCGTGCAAACCCTGCCCGGCCACATCGAACGCCTGCACACCATCCGCCTCAGCGGCTACGGACACGCCTACCTCCTGTTCACCGAACACACCGATGGCGACCACACCGAAAAATCCCTCGTCCTCCTCCAATTCGCCGCAGAGCAGCTCCAAGCCCTGCCCCTCATCCAAACCGCCACCGCCGCCGAGCCCACCCACCGACTCAGCATCGCCTACAGCGGCCAACACGCCAACAACTATTTCTTCTACGAACCCGGCAGCCACACCATCAGCCAGCCGCAAATCAGCAGCCATACCCACACCCCCACCAACCGACGCCTTAAATACCGCTTCAACGGCCAATTGTTCGTACCGCACAATTAAACCAACAATAAGGCTACCTGAAAACCATTCCGCATTTTCAGGTAGCCTTAAATCTAGCAGTTAAATCGCCCGCCCTCTCATCTCATTCTGGCCAAACATTCTTTCGCCTGAAGTACCTGCCACTTTCAGCAAGCAAATAAAAACTACTTGCAAACAAAAATAGTTCGCACTAATATGCCGCCCTATCATGCAAAACGAAAACCGTCTTTTATCCCCGATTGCGCTCTTATTCGTGGTTGCTGCCCATGCCCTGCTGTATTGGCTGCTGACCTCGATTAAGCCGCCGGAACTGCCGCCCGAACCGCCCGGGCTGAGCTTTGTTGATCTCGGCGAGATTGGCGGCGGCGGGGGTGGCGGCGGTACGGGTGGCGACACCATATCCGAAGACGAGCCGCCCGCCGGGCCACCGGAGCAAACCCTGCCCGAAGCGCCCAAACCTGAACAGCCCAAACCGCAGCCGGCCAAGCCCGTGCCGGAACAGCGCGCGCAAATCAAACCGGTGGAACGGCAAGACAAACCTGCCGATATCGTTCAGCCCAAACCTGCCGAGCCCAAACCGCAGCCTCAAGCTCAAGCGCAATCCCGCCCCGAACCCCAGCCGCAGGCGCAGCCTGAGCAGCCGATTGCCCCTGCCAACCCGAATGCAGGCCATAATGCCAACGCAGGCGGTGGCGGCGGCAAAGGTACGCCTTCCGCCGGAGAAGGCGGTGGCCGCGGCGGCGGCCGTGGTATCGGTCATGGCCAAGGTGAAGGCGATGGAGAAGGCCCCGGCAAAGGCGGTGGCCGTGGCGGCGGCGAAGGCGGCGGTGTCGGCAACGGCCAAGGCCCTGGCGGCGGCGGCGGTGGTGGCGGCGACAGCGCGCCCACCCACCTTGGCGGCTACCTGAATAACCCGAAACCGCCCTATCCGAAGCAACTGGAAGAAGAAGGCATCAGCGGCACAGTAAAATTGCGCGTGATGGTGGAAGCCAACGGCAAACCTTCCAGCGTGGAAATCGTTTCCGCCTCCCATCCGCTGTTCGGCAGATCGGCAGCCGACACCGTGCGCCAGAGTTATACCTTCGTTCCGGCCAAACGCAACGGCCAGCCTGTGCGCCAAAGCTATACTTTTACCCTGCGTTTTAAAGCCCCTTAAAAACCCAACTAAACTAATTACCCAATCTCATTACCTTATATTAGGAATATCATGAATTTAGGACACGTTTTCGCCCAAGGCGACATTGTATTGATTACCGTATTTCTGCTGCTGTTGCTGATGAGCGTCCTCACCTGGTGGATCATCATCATGCGCAGCTTCCGCCTGCACCAAGTGCGCCACGCCAATCGGGGCACGATTGAGTCTGTAGCCACCGTAGCCTCGCTCGATGATATGCTGCGCCTGGCCAAAGCCCACCCCTCCCCGCTGGCCGACCTTACCGAATCAGCCATTCAGGCCGCGCGCCAATACCGCGCCAACCCCGCCAGCCAGCTCACCAGCATTCCCTTGGGCGACTATTTGGTGCAACACATCCGCCATAAAATGAATATTGCCAAACGCGGCCTCAACGGCGGCCTCACCATTCTCGCCTCCGTAGGCGCTACCGCTCCGTTTATCGGTCTGTTCGGCACGGTGTGGGGCATTTACCACGCGCTGGAAAACATCAGCCTGCAAGGCCAAGTAAACATCGCCACCGTAGCCGGCCCTATCGGCGAAGCGCTGGTGGCCACCGCCGTCGGCCTGTTTGCCGCCATCCCCGCCGTGCTGGCCTACAACTTTATCGTGTTCGGCAATAAGCAAGTGGTGCAGGACATGGACGCCTACGCCTACGATTTGCACGTTAAGATTATGAACAATAAGGAGTAAAAGCATGGCCTTCGGTTCGATGAACAGCGACGACGATTCGCCCATGGCCGACATCAACGTTACCCCACTAGTAGACGTGATGCTCGTGCTGCTGATTGTATTCATGATCACCATGCCGGTGATGACCCACTCCATCCCGCTGGAACTGCCCACCGCCTCGGCCAAACAGGTGGCGGAAAACGCCGCCCAGCCCAAAGACCCGCTGCGCATTTCCATTTCCGCCGACGGCAGCTATCATTTAGCCGAAGGCGAGCCGATTACCCTACAGGCTTTGGAAAGCCAGCTGCAACAGCTGGCCAAAACCAATCCCGACCAAGTGATTGCCATCGCCGCCGATAAAAACGCCCAGTTCGACTACGTAGAAAAAGCCCTCAGCGCCGTACGCGATGCCGGCCTGAGCAAAGTCGGCTTCGTTACCGAAGAAAAAGAGCGCACCCAGCCGCAGCAGTAAACCGCTGCCCAAGCCAATAGAACCAACTAAGGCTACCTGAAACTCTAGCTGCACAGAAACTCTGCTGCACTTAAGTTCCAGGTAGCCTTTTTCAAGTGTGTAGCCAATGCAAAATAAGCTTAAGGCTGAGCCAGCCGCTACAACATTCAAGGCTACCTGAAAACACCTCCGCCCGGTTTATCACGGATTACTCAGCTGCAACCCCGCTTTCAGGTAGCCTTTTGTGCCAAATCCTTATAAAATCGCCAACTTGTTTTTTTATTTACCCCGGCACGGCCGGCAAGCTACAACTGCCCGCCGCACAGCCGTACTCAAACCATTCCGAGACCACCATGACCGACTACGCCAAAACCGTAAACCTCTACGAATCCCCCTTCCCCATGCGCGGCAACCTTGCCAAGCGCGAGCCTGCATGGGTGAAGCAGTGGCAGGACGAAAAACGTTATCAGAAGCTGCGCCAAATCGCGGCCGGCCGCCCCAAATTCATCCTGCACGACGGCCCACCCTATGCCAACGGCGACATCCACATCGGTCATGCGGTCAATAAAATTTTGAAAGACATCATCATCCGCAGCAAAACGCTGGCGGGCTTCGACGCGCCCTATGTGCCGGGCTGGGACTGCCACGGCCTGCCGATTGAAGTGATGGTGGAAAAACTGCACGGCAAGGAAATGCCGCCCAGCAAGTTCCGCGAGCTCTGCCGCCAATATGCTGGCGAGCAGATTCTGCGTCAGAAAAAAGACTTTATCCGCTTGGGCGTGATTGGCGATTGGGAAGACCCTTATCTGACCATGGACTACCAAACCGAAGCCGACACGGTGCGTACGCTGGGCGAGATTTATAAAGCAGGCTACCTGTATCGCGGCGCCAAGCCCGTGCAGTTCTGCTTGGACTGCGGCTCGTCGCTGGCCGAGGCCGAAGTGGAATACAAAGACAAGGTATCGCCCGCGATTGACGTGGCCTATCGCTTCCAAGACACCGCCGCGCTGGCCAAGGCTTTCAGGCTACCTGAAATTTCCGGCGAAGCCTTTGCCGTGATTTGGACTACCACGCCGTGGACGCTGCCTGCCAGCCAAGCCATTTCCGCCGGCGCAGACATCGTGTACCAACTCATCGACACGCCGCACGGCAAACTGGTGCTGGCCAAAGATTTGGCCGAAGCCGCACTGGAACGCTACGGTTTTTCAGGCAGCCCCGTCCTTGCCGAATGCACCGGCGCGGATTTGGAAAACCTGCACGCCGAACATCCCTTTATCGAACGCGATATCCCAGTTTTAAACGGCGACCACGTCACCACCGAAGCCGGTACCGGCCTCGTGCATACCGCACCCGCGCACGGTTTGGAAGACTATTTCGTCTGCAACCAATACGGCATCGCGCTCATCAACCCCGTGAACGCGCAAGGCCGCTATGCCGCCGACACCCCGCGCCTGGCCGGCATGACCGTGTGGGAAGCCAACCAGCCGATTATTGCCTGGCTGCAGGAAAACAACCGCCTGCTCGCCCACGGCAAAATCGAACACAGCTACGCCCACTGTTGGCGGCACAAAACCCCGCTGATTTACCGCGCCACCGGCCAATGGTTCATCGGCATGGACAAAGCCGGCACAGACGGCAAAACCCTGCGCGACAAAGCCATGAAAGCCGTGGACGACACCGAATTCTTCCCCGCCTGGGGCCGCGCCCGCCTCGAAGCCATGATTGAAGGCCGCCCCGACTGGGTGGTGAGCCGCCAGCGTTTCTGGGGCACACCGATGACCTTCTTCGCCCACAAAGAAACCGGCGAGCTGCACCCCGATTCCGCCGCGCTGTTGGAAAAAGTTGCCCTGCTCATTGAGAAAAAAGGCATCAACGCCTGGTTTGAACTGGATAAAGCCGAGCTCTTGTCGCCCGAAGATTGCGAACAATACGACAAACTGCCCGACACCATGGACGTGTGGTTCGATTCAGGCAGCACCCACTTCTCCGTGCTGAAACAGCGCCCCGAGCTCGCCTGGCCGGCCGATTTGTACCTTGAAGGTAGCGACCAGCACCGCGGCTGGTTCCAATCCTCCATGCTCACCGGCTGCGCCACCCTCGGCCGTGCACCATACAAGCAACTGCTCACCCACGGCTTCGTGGTCGATCAGAACGGGCGCAAAATGTCCAAATCCATCGGCAACGTGGTTGCCCCGCAGGAGGTGTATAACGAATTCGGCGCCGACATCCTGCGCCTGTGGGCGGCCGCCACCGATTACAGCGGCGAATTGGCGATTTCCAAAGAAATCCTCAAACGCGTAACCGAAAGCTACCGCCGCATCCGCAACACGCTCAGCTTCCTGTTTGCCAACCTCAAAGACTTCAACCCGATTGAAGACGCCGTACCGCAGGCCGACATGGTGGAAATCGACCGCTACGCCCTCGTGCTGGCGCGCCAGTTGCAGGAAAAAGTTTCAGGTAGCCACTATCCGCGCTACGCCTTCCACTTCGCCGTGCAGGACATCGTACAGTTCTGCTCCGAAGACCTCGGCGCGTTCTATCTGGATATTCTGAAAGACCGACTCTACACCACCAAAAAAGACGGCCACGTCCGCCGCAGCGCGCAAACCGCGCTCTACCACATCACACGCAGCCTCGTACTTTTGATGTCGCCCATCCTCTGCTTCACCGCCGAAGAAGCGTGGGACATCATCGGCGGCGGCGAAGAAGACAGCGTGCTCTACCACACCCTGCACGACTTCCCGCCCATCCCCGCCGCCGGCGAAGCCGCGCTCACGGAAAAATGGGCGTACATTCGCGAAGCCCGCGCCGTTGTAAACGCCGCCATCGAGCCGCTGCGTGCTGACAAAACTGTCGGCTCGTCCTTGCAGGCCGAAGTCGTCCTCACTGCACCCGAACCGCAATACGGCTACCTGAAAGCACTCGGCAGCGAACTGCGCTTCGCCATGCTCGTGTCTAAAATCGAGCTGCAAAAAGGCGACGAACTCACCGCCGAAGTCCGCCCCAGCACTGAGGCCAAATGCGAACGCTGCTGGCACTATGTGGACAGCGTAGGCAGCATTGCCGCCCACCCCACCCTGTGCGCCCGCTGCGCCGAGAATGTGGACGGCAAAGGCGAAGAGCGGGATTACGCCTAAGCCGGTTGAGGCTACCTGAAAGCGTCAGCTTCAACGAAGCTAAAATATCCGCAGCAAAAAAGGTGGGCATTCGTTGCCCACCTTTTTTCAGGTAGCCTGAAAGCGCATATAACCGAAATAATGATTTCTATAGCCAGCATACGAAAGAGTTGATACACGGATAGGATGGGTCTCCACCCATCAATCCTCATATGCCTCACAATGGTGGGCTGAAGCCTACCCTACAAATGTATCTATTTCAAAATATGTTAGCTATACATACACAGTATCGAGTCGCGGCAGTCCTCGGTCGGGCTTTTGAATCTAACGCTTGCTTGCTATTTACTGAATAAGATACATAAAATTTTAGGAGCAATGGAAATGACTAACCTAGCAGGGTTATTTTATAGATATAATCTAGATAAATGTATTACCATTCAAGTCAAATCCTATATGGCAATATTTCCCATTTTTGCTATATTAATATCTTTTTATAAAAAATTAATTATCTCATTATTTATATATAAAAGCCTAATATTGCTTATACCTATCGGCATCTCAATATTACAATATTATATTTTTATTGTAGATTTTTCAAAACTAGACAATCAAAGCAAAAGAAACTTCTTTAACGATTTATTCCCATTAGAATGGGAGCAAATCCTAACGAGAGGATTATCTGGAACAAGAAGTATATACCTGTTATATATCTTATCATTACTTATCTTTTTGTATGATACTAATAATGAAATGAGTTTATCATCAATCATTTTTACAGGTATATTAATGTTCATTCATACTCTATGTATATTTCTTATTTTTCTACATATCCATTATTGTACTAAATTTAGAAATCAGTAAATCACTTTATAAATAAGCGCAACCCACATGAGCAGAATGTATACGGAATGCACACGGTTTTCAGTTTCGGGCAGCAGTTGTAGGCCAAATTCTCGAATCTGAAATTTGGGTATAAATACCAAGTATCCGATACCTGCGTTTACTGCAAAAAGACGGCCAAACCCATTTGCTGGAATTCGTACGCCAAGACGAACGTATTCCACCCAATCCCAACAAAGAACCCAGCCTAGCATATGAAGACGGGGAAATCGCCGACTATTTGATGTATCAGCATAAAAACGCTTGGCTGGTGGTGTAGGCAGGCCTGTCTATGCGACAAAAGGCTACCTGAAAATCAGTTTTCAGGTAGCCTTTCCTCTCCCGCCATGCCAACCATGCTTGACAGTTTGTTAAAGCATTTTTACAATACACAATGTCACATGGGTCGTTAGCTCAGTTGGTAGAGCAGCGGACTCTTAATCCGTAGGTCGAGCGTTCGAGCCGCTCACGACCCACCAAAACAAAACCAGACTAAGCAATCACTTAGGCTGGTTTTTGTTTTTCGCATAGCGCTTCAAATTATAGTGGATTAAATTTAAATCAGGACAAGGCGGCGAGCCGCAGACAGTACACACGTTACGGCAAGGCGAGCCAACGCTGTACTGGTTTAAATTTAATTCACTATAAATCACTTTGGCAAAATCTTGCCCCATCCCTACCCATAAAACAGCATCCACAGCGCGCGTAGCAGGGCAATCAGCAGGATTTTTTCGCCCGCCAACAAACAGGCTACCTGAAAAAGCAAACTAATCAGCAACACGCCCTGAAGCTGCAAAGGGCTGAACAGCAGTACGTCGTCTCGGCTCAAATAGCGCCGGTGCAGCCACATCAGCAGCATCAGCAGCGCCTGCCCGGCGATCCACAGCAGCGGTTTGAGCAGATACAGCGACATCAGGCCGGTGAGCAGCGGCACCGACATCCCTTGCGGATACTGCCAGCCCGCCAGCAAGAGCAAAAACAAAAACGTTATGTGCTGCACCGCGCCGGCCACGGCGAAATAAGCCAGAAACACCCCGCCGCCGTCCAGCCGCCAGCCCATCTGCCGCGCATCGTAACGCCAGCCGTTGGCAAACAGAAACAGGCTGCCCAGCGCAAAATAGCCGTACACCGGATAAAGGTTGGCCACATGGGTAATCCCCAGCACGCCGGGCATAATCCGCGCGCTGAGGATGCCGAAGCCCAGCCACAGCATCATGCTGCCCCACAGCCAGGAAAACTGCTGCCGCTGAAACGCCAAAGTTAGAAATACGGCGATATACACCGATAGCACCCACAAAGTCGGGCTTTGCCAAGCCATCATTACCACCCGCCGGCTCTGGCCAGCGCCGCCGACGTGCAGGCAGCCAGCTCGCGCATCCAATCCAGCGGCAAATCGGGCGTAAAGCGCGTTTCATCGGCATCGCCCGCCACCATCACCGCTACGGTTTGCCCGTTCACGCGCAAAGGCAGCATCAGGAAGCTCTCCAGCCCCCTACCCTCCTGCGGCAGCGCCTTCATCAGCACTGGCGCGATGCGGTTGCCGCACACCGGTTCTTTCAGGGCAGACAAGGCAGCATGGGCGGCATGGTTTTCAGGTAGCCTGTAGCTGCCGGAAACCGCGCCTTTTTTCGGCGGTTCGGCCAACAGCCACACCCGGCCGGACGGCAGCGCGAAATCTTCCTGCCAGCCCGCTTCTGCCGCACGCAACACCTGCAGCAGCGTATTGGCCGCCAGCAATCGACGCACGAAGCCGAGCATCCGGCTCAGCGTTTGGTGGTTGCTGTCGGCATCCTGCATGATTTGCGCCAGCTGCCCGGCCATTTTGGCCGCCTTTTTCTGCTGTGCCAGCCATTGCGCCTGTGCAAACGACTGCACCCGCCCCTCGGCCGGACGCACGCCCAAATCAGCGGCATGGTTCAACAGAAATTCCGGGTGCTCCTGCAAATAAGCTAATATTTTCTTTTCGTTCATCAGTAAGTTACCGTTCCTTCAAACACCGTAGCCGCCGGCCCTGACATCAACACATGGTTATCCGCCGCCCACTCAATCTGTAAATCACCGCCCGGCAGGCTCACGCACACCGAACCCTGCCGCGCCAACAGCCCCGCCCGCATGCCGGCCACCGCCGCCGCACACGCGCCCGTGCCGCAGGCCTGAGTTTCACCCGTGCCGCGTTCAAACACGCGCAGCCGGATATGGTGCGCATCCAGCACCTGCATAAAGCCCACGTTCACCCGCTCGGGAAACTGCGGATGCCGCTCCAGGCGCGCGCCCCATTCGGCCACCGGCGCTCGGTGCACATCGTCCACTACCAGCACGGCGTGCGGATTGCCCATATTCACACAGGAAAACCGCGCACTTGCGCCATCCAAACCAATCTCGTGCCACAAGGCATCGGCTGCCTCGCCCGGCGCGGGCGCAAACGGAATATCCGCCGCCGCCAAACGCGGCTCGCCCATATCCACCGTAACCAGGCCGTTTTCCTGCAAATTCAACACAATCAGCCCTTTGGCCGTAGCCACCTTGATGCGGCGGTTTCGGCTCAGGCCTTTTTCGTGCACAAAACGAGCAAAACAGCGCGCGCCGTTGCCGCACTGCTCCACCTCGCTGCCGTCTGCATTGAAAATACGGTAGCCGAACTCGGCTTCGGGCAGCGGCGGCGCCTCCACCAGCAACAGCTGGTCGAAACCGATGCCCCGGTGGCGGTCTGCCAATTCGGTAATCGGCGCAGCCGCCGGATCAAAATGCTGGCCGATGCCGTCGATAACCATAAAATCGTTGCCCAAACCGTGCATTTTGGTGAATTTCAATACAGCCATCACGGCCTCCGCCGATGCTTTCAAAGCGGGCTATCATACCCAATCCCCGCCGCAAGTTAAAGCCGCGTTTCAACTTTCAGGTAGCCTTCCCGGCACAGGCTACCTGAAAAATCAGCATAGCCATGCCATACGGCAAGATGCTTCCGTTTCCAGCAGACCTCTTAAGCTTGATAAGCCCAATCGCCTTTTTCAGGTAGCCTCCCCCTCCACCCAGGCTACCTGAAATCCCTCCTTCCCAACAAAACCGCAACACAACCCGGCAAAATCCAACCCAAACCGGGTTTTCTTTACGCCTCTACCCGTTATCGGCCAATAGCCAGATGCGCTATAATGCGCCCTTTTGTTTCAGCCGCATTTTCCCTATGTTGATCCATCCCGCTTTCAATCCCGTTATGCTCAAGCTCGGCCCGCTCGCCATCCGCTGGTATGCCGTCAGCTACCTCGTCGGCTTCGCCCTATTTATGTGGCTCGGACGGCGGCGCATCCGCCAAGGCAACAGCGTGTTCACCACGCAAACCCTAGACGACTTCCTCACCTGGGGCATCATCGGCGTGATTGTGGGCGGGCGGCTGGGCTATGTGCTGTTTTACCAGCACGCCTACTATTTTGCCAATCCGCTGGAAATTTTCAAAGTATGGCAGGGCGGCATGTCGTTTCACGGCGGCTTCCTCGGCGTGGTAACCGCCGGCCTCCTGTTTGCCTACAAACATAAAATCAACCCGCTCAAGCTGGCCGACTCCATCGCTCCGCTCACGCCCTTAGGCTTTGCTGCCGTGCGCCTGGGCGGCAACTTTGTGAACGGCGAACTCTGGGGGCGCGTCACCCGGCCGGACGCCTTCTGGGCCATGGGCTTTCCCCAAGCACACAGCGAAGACTTAACACTGGCCACCGAACAGCCGCAGCTATGGGGCGCAATTTTCCAGCAATACGGCATGCTGCCGCGCCACCCTTCCCAGCTCTACCAATTTGCCTTGGAAGGCATTTTGCTGTTTGTGCTGCTGTGGTGGTTTTCCAAAAAACCACGCCCGGCCGGACAGGTGGTCAGCCTGTTTCTGATCGGCTACGGCACTGCCCGCTTCATTGCCGAATTTGCCCGCGAGCCCGACGAATTCCTCGGCCTGCTCTATTTGAACTTCTCCATGGGCCAGTGGCTCAGCCTCCCCATGATCGCCTGCGGCCTAATCGGCTTCCTCTACTTTGGCAAGCGCAAGGCCAAACCGGCAGAGGGAGATGTTTGATATCACGGTTTTGAGAACAAAAAGGCTACCTGAAACAGGGCTTTCAGGTAGCCTTATATTGATCAAAAGGAAACAAAAATGCGCTATGTGCTGTTACTGCGGGGCATCAATGTCGGCAAGAATAATAAGGTTGTGATGGCTGACTTAAAGAAAAGGTTAACCGAAATGGGTTTTGAACATCCCGTTTCCTATATCAACAGCGGCAATCTTTTCTTCAACAGCCCAGCGCCGGAACAGAAAATTAGAGAACTGCTAACCGCCCATTTCGACAACACCTACGACTTCCCCCTGCCTTTCACCCTAATCCGTGCCGATATCCTGCAACAAGAAGCAGACAAACTGCTGGACTGGTGGCGAGACGAAACCGCCTATCGGCGCGATGCTCTCTTTTATCTGCCGGAAGCAGACCGAGAGCAAATCAAAGCCGAAACACTTTCGTGGGTAGATGAAAAAGAGCATTTGCATTTTGGCGAAACCGCCTTCTTTTACAGCAATCACAACCAAGCCGACTATCTGCGCTCAAACTACCATAAAAAACTGATAGGCTCTGCCTTCTATAAAAGCCTGACAATACGCAACGGCAGAACCTTTCAGAAAATTATCGAACTGGCGAATCAAGCATAAAGCAGCCATATTGGCCGACGTAGCTCGTGGCCAAGTGTGATTCCATGTATGCAGCCTTCGAACCTTATAGCCCATTCAGGCTACCTGAAAAATAAAAAAGCCGCCTGCACTTTGAACATTAAAGTGCAGGCGGCTTTTTTGAGCCTCAGCGAACTGTCTATGGTATTACCACTGATACAGCGCGCCCGCGCCAACGCCGGTACGGCCTTGGGAATTGACGGAGAACGAGCCTTTCACAATCCAGTTGCCGCCATCACTGATAGACGACACGCCCACGGCAATCGCCGATTGGCCGCCATAGTAGCCAGTGCCTACACCGATGCCGGATGCGCCGGCGCGGGTTACCTGCGGAATGGAGCTTTGCGCGATACCGCCTGCGATGCCGGCATTGCTGTTGTCCTCCAGCTTGTCGATACGCTGATTCAGGTTGTTGTTTACCTGCTGGATCAGGTTTTGGTTGGTATTGCTGCCACCATTCATGGCTGCCTGCAGTTGGCGCACGTTCACGGCATCGGTGGGGTTGGTGCCGTCGGCCACATTACTAATCTGCTTGTTGCCTGCGTTAATGCCGTTGTTGGTCACGCTCGGGCCGTTATTGATGGTCAGACCGCTGTTGTTTACGGTGGTATTGCCGGTTTTCAGGCTGCCTGCATTGCCCAAATCCACGTTTTGCGCAAGTTTGAGGCGCAATGTGTTGCTGGCGTTATCGGCCACTACGCCGATGTTGTTGTCGGTGAGCGTGCCGGTGGCGCCGCCTTTTATGTTGAGCGTGGTGCCGAGCTTGCGCTCAACGGTGGTGCCGCTGTCGCCGTCAAACTTGAGCGGATTGAAGGCTTGGGCGGCGGTTTGGTTGATGGCGTTATTCACGCTGGTTACCGGGCTGCCGTTCACCGTCATCGGCGTGTTGTCCAGCGTGTTGCTGCCTGCTTTGAAGGTAGGCGCAGTCACTGTGCCGGCGAAGGTGGGCGCATTGGCAAATTGAATATCCACTTTGCCGTCCGTCACTTCGGTGCGGATATTGCTGTTGCTGGCCGCTGCGGTGTTCGCCAAGCCGCCACCAATGTGCAGGCTGCTTCCCAGTTTCTGCTGGCTGCCGTCGTTGCCGGTATCGCTGTTTTTGTTACCGGTGAACGTGAGCGGGCTGAAGGCTTGGGCAGCGGTTTGGTTGATGGCGTTGCTCACGTTGGTTACCGTGTTGCCGTTCACCGTCATCGGCGTGTTGTCCAGTGTGTTGCCGCCGGCAGTCACGCTGGTAAACGTCGGGTTGGCAACGGTTTTAACGGTGTAGACGGTTTGACCATTCCCGCCTTGAGACGAGGTCACCTGAATATTGTCACCCGCCACCACTTCGGTTTTCGCCGCTTGGATATTGGTGGAAAGTTGGTTAGTTATGCGTTTCACATCGCCGATATTGGCGGCGTTGCTGTCGATGTTGCCGCCGCTGGCCACGTTGGTAATTTGTTTGTTGCCTGCGTCAACACCAGTGTTGGTCACGCTCGGGCCGTTGGCAATGGTCAGGCCGCTGTTGTTCACGGTGGTGTTGCCGGTTTTCAGGCTGCCTGCATTACCCAAATCCACGTTTTGGGCAAGCTTCACACGCAATGTGTTGCTGGCCTTGTCGGCCACCACGCCGATGTTGTTGTCGGTAAGCGTGCCGGTGGCGCCGCCTTTCACGTTGAGCGTGGTGCCGAGTGGACGTTCCACAGTGGTGCCACTGTCGCCGTCAAACTTGAGCGGATTGGCGGCTTGGGCGGCAACGTGATAAAGCTGGCTGCCGTTGATGGCATCGGTGGAGGTGGCAGAAATTGCACCTGGGGCAACATGTTTGATTTGGCGCTCGTAGCCTGCCGTACCGATGGAAACCTGCGAACCATCCGTAATATGGTCGACACCGGCAAAACTGCCGTAGGTCACGCCGTTCACGGTAGCGCTGGTTTCTGCCGTTGCATTGGTACTTGTGCGCGAACCTGCGCCGATGGCTACGGCTTTTCTTTTGTTTGCTTCCGCGCCCACGCCGAATGCAGATGCGCCGACTTCAGTGGCTCGTGTCCCCGAGCCGAAAGCTGTGGAAAGCACGCCTGTGGCCATGGCCTTCACACCGACGGCAATCGCGGCCTCAGCCGCTTCTGTGCCTTGAAAACCAGTGCTCATCGCCGTGCCGGTCAGGCGTTGGTAATCCGCGTTCACGTGTGCTCTGGCTACATTCCAATCATCGCCACCGATAGCGATGGAGGAATCGCCTTTGGCGCGGGTGTTGTTACCGATGGCAGTGGATTGTGCGCCCAATGCCTGTGTATCCGGGCCGATGGCCACCGATTGGGTAGCACCGGTTGCCTGCGCTGTCCAGCCAATCGCTACAGACTGCGCGCCGGTGGCTCTGGCAATAATATTTTTGGCATCTTCGTTCGAACCGATCGCAACAGATTTATTACCCGATGCCTCTGCTTTGTTACCGATGGCAATCGCAAACAAGTTTGAAGCCTGTGCCGTACTACCCACTGCCACGGTACCGATAGATTTCGAAACAGCACTCCGGCCCATGGCGGTCGATCCTGGACCTGTCGCTTCTGCACCGGCGCCGACAGCGATGGAATACACACCGCCGGCCTGTGCCGACTCCGCAGCGCTGCGGCCGCCGCCAACAGCAATCGAATTCGGACCAGAAGCTTGAGCGAATCGACCCACCGCTACGGAACTCTCGGTAACAGCATTGCTGTTGTTGCCCAAAGCCAAAGCACCAATTTGCTTGGCGGAAGCCGATGTGCCGATGGCAACCGATTGCGATGTTTCAGCGGAGCTTTTATAGCCGATAGCCACTACTTGGTTCACACCGGACACACCTTGGTTGGCATCTGTACCGATGGCAATAACGTGCGAACCGCTAATTCCCTTAGCTGCGTTGGTACCGATACCGATCACATTATTGGCCGCCACCGCATCTTTCACCGCATACTCGCCCACGGCAATATTGCGCCCTGTGCTGGTTGCGTTTTCACCCGCCGCTTTGCCGATGGCGATATCCGTCTCACCCAGCGCACTGGCACGCTCGCCAATGGCCACAGTTTGATTATGGTGTGCTTTGCTGTTTGAACCAATTGCCAAACCGGAGGTGCTGGAAGCTGAAGCACTCGAACCCAAAGCTATATTGCTCTCACCGGCAGCCGTAGAAGACATACCAATCGCAACAGATTTACCGGGCTTGCTGTCTACAACATCGGCAGCCGTCGTGGTGGCATCGCCACAGACTACGTTTTTACTAGTATCATCATAGTAGCAGGATTTGTAGTCTGCACCAGCGGGCACGGTATTGCCGCCGGAAGTGGTTGTGCCGGTGTTTTGCGCGCCCCAAGCGGGGGAAACCGCCAGCAGCACCAAAGCGGCGGCAGCGCGTGTGGTGTTTTTGCCTTGTGATTTGGCCAGCTCGGAAACGGCCGCCCAAGTGCCGCTCACGGCGTTGTAAACAGTTTTGTACGTTTTGTTCATTGTGATATTCCTTATCTGTTGCTGGTTTTGCGGATTGTTGCAAAACCAAAAAACTAAATGCCTTGTTTCACTGTGCACTCTATAAAATCTACACAGCTAGGTTGGCTCATGGCAAGAAATCTTACATTATACTCAATACCATCAATATGGTAAATGTAAAAAACTATTCACCATATAGGCAGAGGCTACCTGAAAACTTGCCATCTATTTTTTAGCATGAAGGCTCTATCACCAACACAGCAAGCTACAAATAGACAAAAATCCGCTACTGACGGGCTTCAAGCTGAAAATACTTGCCAAGGTGGACTAAGAATAAAACGGTGCATCCGGTACACAAACAGATCATTCACAAAAAAACAACAGCCTCCCAACTACTAATAGAGGCTACCTGAAACTTTTCAGGTAGCCTCTATTAATTCCTACAGCAGCAATCAGCCTTTATCCTCACCGTTTATAATCGCGCCAACAAAAGCTTCCGCCTTATCTTTGAGCAAAAAGCGGGCAGAAGCATCAGCAGCTTCCTCTGTGTTTAGAGTTAGCGGCTCGGAGCAGTCGGCGCGGACGATGATTTCGGGCATCGATACGATGCGCCACAGCGCGGTAAGGAGGCTGGTATTACCTGCATAGGCGGGGGCTGTGCTGCGTCGGCCGGAGCGGTCGCAATAGCGCAGCGCCACGGCCACTACAGGTAGGCCGCTGTCCAGCGCGGATTGGAACAGCGCGGCTTTAAACGGCAGCAACGCCATCCCATCTGAGGCTTTGGATTCAGGGAAGAACGACACGCCGTGCCCCGCACTCATCGAGCGCACAATGGCTTCGTTTACAGGTGCCACGTCATTACGGCTGTTGCGGTTAATGAACACCGCACCGGTGCGTGCCACCACCGCACCCAACACCGGCCAGGAACGGATTTCGCGCTTGGCAATAAACACCGTGGGGTACATGGCCATCAGAATCATCGGATCGAGCCAGGAAACGTGGTTCGCCGCGCCGAGGAACACGGGCGGGAAAGGCGGGTTGTTCGGATTGGCTTCGATACGGATGTGCAATACTTTCAACATACTGCGAGCCAAGTTCTGCATCACGTCTTTGCTGTGCTGGTTGTATTCTCGCAGGCGGAATAGGCGGTAGGCGGTGATGAAAAACCAAAACAGCAGGTGCAGGATGCGGAAGAGGCGGGTGAAGACGGAGGTGGATGGTGTGTTCATGTGTTTGTTTCGTTTATTGGTCGGATTTTAAAAGGCTACCTGAAAAACCAAAGGCTGCCGGAAACGGTCTCAACGCTGGCATTGCGGGCAGTAGAAACTGCTGCGCTGGCCGATGGTCTGCCGCGCAATCGGCGTGCCGCACTGGCGGCAGGGTTCGCCCTCGCGGCCATATACCTGATATTGCTGCTGGAAATAGCCGCTTTGCCCGTCGCTGTGCAGAAAATCGCGCAGGCTGCTGCCGCCCGCCTTCAAGGCACGCTGCAACACGCTGCGGATTTCCGCCACCAGGCGGCGGCACTCTTCGGCGGATACGCGGTCGGTGCGGCGGGTGGGCAGGATGCCGGCGGCAAACAACGCCTCGTTGGCATAAATATTGCCCACGCCCACCACGATTTTGTTGTCCATCAGCGCGGTTTTGACGGCGCTTTTGCGACGCGAGAACGCGGTTTTCAGGTAGCCTGCGGTAAATTCGTCCTGCAGCGGCTCGGGGCCCAGATGCTGCAACAACGGGTGCTGCTCTGCCGGCCCGGCAAACCACAGCACAGCGCCGAAACGGCGCGGGTCGCGCAGGCGCAGCACGGTTTGGCCGTCTGTAACGATGTCGAGGTGGTCGTGCTTTTCCGGCGGCGGCGCGCTGCCGTCGGGATACACGCGCAGGCTGCCGGACATGCCCAAATGCAGCAGCATCACGCCGTGGGCAAATTCAAACAGCAAATACTTGGCGCGGCGGCGGATGTGCACAATACGGCTGCCGACCAGCTGCCGCGCCAAATCCGGCGGCACCGGCCAGCGCAATTTCGGCTGGCGCACCACCACCCCGGCCACGGTTTTGCCCTGCATATAAGGCTGGATGCCGCGGCGGGTGGTTTCAACTTCAGGCAGTTCGGGCATGGGAATTCGGGTTGGAAATAAACAAGGCGGGAAGTTTAGACCGTTTGCACGGTTTAGGCTACCTGAAAACCGATTTTCAGACCGCCCCCGCGCAACTCGGCACAAATGCCGCCCCATTGTTTTTCAGGTAGCCCCTTTCACACAAGAAGGCTACCTGAAAACGCATATTAAAAAGTTTGCATAAAACCCAATTGCGGCGGGCTATTGCTGCCCCGCCTGCTGTTTGGCGGCCTCCTGCCGCTGCCATTTGGCGCGGTGTTCCGGCTCGTAGGCAAGGTTTGTTACAACTAGTAAAGCAGTACCATTATCCTCTCTGGCCGGCACGATCATGGCAAACACATCACCGCGCTTAAATTGCTGCACGCCTAGCGCACCCAAAACCTTTTGCCGTTCCTCGGCAGTAACGAACACCCCGCTGTTTAAAATAGCAAACTCCTGTTCCGTAAGCTGTGGATACGACGTAAATCCAATAATTTCCAGCTCTCGCACAAACGGGGTAACATCCTTATCCACACGTGACAACACTACCATTTGTAGTACTTTACTGTCACTATCGAAGATTAAGATTTGTTGAGGGGATTTGTTCAAGATTTCACGTCCATACACTTCAATCATTCCAGAATCACTGGTAAGTATCCGATTACCGAAACTGATGAACCCGTTATTAAACTGCTGTAAATCGGGATATAGTGTCAACGCCTGTTCTAGCGTGGTTTTACCCACTTCCACGCTTTGCAAAACAGGCGCAGCGGCAGCGGCCTGGCTGGCAGCCTCGCCATCATGGTGGCCCACATCCACACGACAGGCACACAAGGCGGCCAACAGCAGCAGCAGAAGGGCTTTAGCATAAACAGACATCTCAGCTTCCTTAAAACAAGATTGCAGGGAGGCAGCAGAGTACAAGAGAAAGACAAACCGGGCAATGTTTAATCAACAAGAGAGGCTACCTGAGGCGCCGCGATATTTTTCAGGTAGCCTTTGAGTGCGCAGAAGGCTACCTGAAAAATCGTCTTACCCACGCAACCCAAATCCTTTCCATCTTAATTAACCCAACTTCACACAAACCACCGCCGGAATCTTTCAGGTAGCCTTTACCCACGGCGCAAATAAGCAAATCATTGTCCTGTTTCTCTTTACCCACGGCTATTTGGGCAAAAGCTGCCAAAACGTGCCAAGCAGCGAGAAGACGTTTATAATGTTAAATATCTTTAATTCCGAAAGGCTGTATATGTCGAGAATGGCCAAGGGGATTATTGCGGCCGTGGTCTCCAATATTCTGTTCGGCTCGCTGTTTATGTTTGGCCCGTGGATGCGGCCGATGAGTGGCACAGATGTGTTTGCCTGGCGTATCGTGGGCACGTTTACCTGCGCGCTCTCTATTATGCTGCTCACTTCGGCCAAACGCGATGCGGCCAGATTCCTGAGCGAAATCGGCGGCAATCTTCGCCGCTGGGCACTGGTGCTGCTGCCCGCGCCGATTATGATCGGGCAGATTTGGCTCTATATGTGGGCGCCGGTAAACGGCAAGGGGGTGGACGTATCGATGGGCTACTTCCTATTCCCGCTTGCGATGATGCTGGGCGGGGTGATGGTGTTCCGCGAGCGGCTTGATCGCTTGCAGCTGATTGCCGTGCTGCTGGCTTCGGCGGCGGTGGCGCTGGAAATCTGGAACAGCGGCACGTTTTCCTGGGTAACCATTGCCGTGTTCGCCACCTTCCCGATTTATTACATCATGCGCCGCTGGCAAGGCGTGCCGCCGCTGCTCGGGCTCTTGCTGGATTTGATTTTGGCGCTGCCTTTTGTGATTTGGTATTTGGTGATGTACTCACCCAGCCCAGCCATGATCGAAGCCAAGCCGATTCTACTTTTGTTTGCCGTGCTCTTGGGGCTTAACGGCGCAGTATCAATGCAGGTAAACCTCACAGCCAACGAGCTTTTGCCGGTGGTGCTGTTCGGCATGCTGAGCTATCTGGAGCCGGCACTGTTGTTTCTGCTTTCGGTGTTTGTGCTGGGCGAACATTTGGACTGGGTGGCCATGGTAAGCCACAGCCTGATTTGGGCGAGCATCATCGTGATGCTGTATCACGGCATCCAAACCATGCGCCGCGAAAAGGCAGAACAGGCTACCTGAAAATTATCTGCTTCAATCAAATGAAAACCAGGCTTCCTAAACGGAAGCCTGTTCTTTCTCAGGCCAAAATGACTTAGGTAATGTGTTATAATCGCGCGTTAGGTTTCAGGTAGCCTGAAATCGCATTGAGCACACATCATTTCCCAATATAACAATACCTTTCATCACCACCCCATGCCAAACGAAATCGCCGACATCAGCTACAAAATCCTGGAAAACGAAAACGGCCAAGAAACCCCAGCCCTATTTATCGCCTGCAATATCAACAACGAAGCAGAAGCAGAGGCATTCGTGCCCGAAGTGCAGCAGGCCGTTTTCAGCCAGCTTTTGATGCCCTGCCAAGAGGCCAAACTTTTGATGATCACTATCATCGGCGGCATCAAGGCCGAAGCCTTCCGCCGGCTTTGGCTGCCTCGCGTTGAGGCAGATGAATTATTCGCCGCACTCATGGCTAGACTGGAAACTGCCGTGGTGGTGCACGGCACACCCGCTGGCGAAATCGTCGGCCAGGCCTCCCTACTGGCCTAATCGGCTGCCGGTTAAACATCCTAATTTGCGCTGCCATTTTTTCAGGTAGCCTCAAACTCATTCTCATCACAACAAAACAACCATGACAGAACCAACCCAACAAGAATACGGCGCAGACAGCATCCAAGTCCTCGAAGGTTTAGAGGCCGTGCGCAAACGCCCCGGCATGTATATCGGCGACACGCAGGACGGCTCCGGCCTGCACCACATGGTGTTCGAAGTGCTCGACAACGCCATTGACGAAGCGCTGGCCGGCCACTGCGACAACATCACCGTGTCCATCAACGCCGACGAATCCATCACCATCGAAGACAACGGGCGCGGCATCCCCACCGGCATCCACCCCAAAGAAGGCCGCTCCGCCGCCGAAGTCATCATGACCATCCTGCACGCGGGCGGCAAGTTCGACAACAACAGCTATAAAGTCTCCGGCGGCCTGCACGGCGTAGGTGTGAGCGTAGTGAACGCGCTTTCCGACTGGCTGAAACTCACCATCTGGCGCGAAGGCAAAGAGCATTTTGTCGAATTCCGCCGTGGCGAAACCGTTGCCCCGCTCAAAGCCGTAGCCGATTGCCCGGCCGACAAACACGGCACGCGCGTGCAATTCATGGCCAGCGAAGAAACCTTCGGCTTGGTGCAATACAAATTTGAAACCCTGGCCAAACGCATCCGCGAATTATCCTTTCTGAACAACGGCGTGAAAATCGAACTGTTTGACAAACGCGACGGCAAACACGAAAACTTCGCCGAATCCGGCGGCGTGGCCGGTTTTGTGCGCTACACCACCGGCGGTAAAAAACCCTTGCACGACAAAATCTTCTACACCCTCGGCGAAAGAGACGGCATGACGGTGGAATGCGCCATGCAGTGGAACGACAGCTACCAAGAATCCGTGCAATGCTTCACCAACAATATCCCGCAGCGCGACGGCGGCACCCACCTCACCGCCCTGCGCGCCGCCATGACGCGCACCATCAACCAATATATCGAAGCCAACGAAATCGCTAAGAAAGCCAAGGTGGACACCAGCGGCGACGATATGCGCGAAGGCCTGGTGTGCGTGCTTTCCGTGAAGCTGCCCGACCCGAAATTCTCCTCCCAAACCAAAGACAAACTGGTTTCCAGCGAAATCGCCCCCGTGGTGAACGAAGTACTCAGCCAGGCGCTGCACGAATTTTTGGAAGAAAATCCGCAAGATGCCAAAATCATTTGCAGCAAAATCGTAGATGCCGCCCGCGCCCGCGAAGCTGCCCGCAAAGCGCGTGAAATCACCCGCCGCAAAGGCGTGATGGACGGCTTAGGGTTGCCCGGCAAACTGGCCGACTGCCAAGAAAAAGACCCGGCCCTATCCGAGCTGTATCTGGTGGAGGGCGACTCTGCCGGCGGCTCTGCCAAACAAGGCCGCGACCGCAAATTCCAAGCTATCCTGCCGCTGAAGGGCAAAATTCTCAACGTGGAAAAAGCCCGCTTCGAAAAAATGCTCGCCAGCCAAGAAGTGGCCACCCTGATTACCGCGCTGGGCACCTCCATCGGCAAAGAAGAATTCAATCTGGAAAAACTTCGCTACCACCGCATCATCATCATGACCGATGCCGATGTGGACGGCGCGCATATCCGGACATTATTACTCACCTTCTTCTACCGCCAAATGCCCGAGCTGGTGGAACGCGGCTACATTTATATCGCCCAACCCCCGCTTTATAAGGCCAAATACGGCAAGCAGGAACGCTACCTGAAAGACGACTCGGAAAAAGACGAATTCCTGCTCGGTCTCGCCGTAGATAAAGCCAAAATCGTTTCCGGCGGCCGCACGCTGGAAGGCGCCGAGCTGGAGCGCTCCGCCAAGCAGTTCCTCCGCGCCCGCAGCACCATCGAACAGGAAAGCCGCATCATCGACGGCCTCGTGCTGCGTGCCCTGCTCGACACCACGCCCATTTCGCTCGAAAGCGCCGAAAGCACCGATGCCGCCATCGCCGCCCTCACCCCCCTGTTGGCCAAAGAAGAAGTGGCGCTGGAACGCCTCGACGGCCACGAAGGCGGCCATTTCATCAAAATCACCCGCCAGCTGCACGGCAACGTGATGGTTTCCTATCTCGATCAGAAATTCATCGACAGCAAAGCCTACCAAACCATCAGCCGCACCGCCGAACAGCTCCAAGGCCTGGTTGAGCCCGGCGCCCTGCTCCACAAAGGCGAAGCCGAGCCGCAACCCGTCAACAGCTTCGAGCAGGCCATCGACATCCTGCTCGCCGGTGCGCAAAAAGGCATGGCCATCCAGCGCTACAAAGGGCTGGGTGAGATGAACGCCGAACAGCTGTGGGAAACCACCATGGATCCGGAAGTGCGCCGACTCTTAAAAGTGCGCATCGAAGATACCATCGCCGCCGACAAAGTATTCGTTACCCTCATGGGTGACGAAGTCGAACCCCGCCGCGAGTTCATCGAAACCAACGCCCTGATTGCACAAAACATTGATGCGTAAAGCAGAGTAAAATTTTCAGGTAGCCTTTGCTTGCAGAGGCTACCTGAAAACTTAAAACCCGCTACACAATCATTACCCCGAGTTTCCCAACCCACATCCAACCTGAAAAGGACTCCCATGCTCCGCCGCCTAACCGCCATCGCCGCCCTCCTCATCGCCGGCCAAACCTACGCCCAAAGCTTTATCGCCGACACCATCCCCTACGCCCCCGAAGCCAAAGTGGCCGACCGCATCCGCCAAGAATGCACCGATTTAGGCGCAAACCTCAGCCGCAAAATCATCGAGCAAGCCAAAGCCGACGGCATCGAACTGCAGGCCACCGGTGCCGACAACCTCGCCGGGCAGCCCAACCGCCTCGAAGTGCAGATTACCGACGCCCGCAGCTACGGCAGCGCCTTCACCGGCCACTACAAATCCATGCACATCCGCCTCACCCGCTACGAAAATGGCCAGCAAACCGCCACCACCGAGCTCTCCCGCCGCTCCCTCGGCGGCATGGGCGGCATGTTTAAAAGCTCCTGCTCCGTGCTCGAACGCGTAACCGACACCATTGCAAAAGATACCGCCGCTTGGCTGAAAAACCCCGCCGACGCTGCCGAAACTCCGGCCGCCAGCGAAGCCTCCGGCGCAGCTCAATAAACCCGAAAGGCTACCTGAAAACATTTTCAGGTAGCCTCACATCAAATTAAAAAGAGATCCAGCATGAAATACATCCACACCACCGCCGACACCCTCGAACACCTCCGCCAGCAGGCCAAAAAACGCCAAAACAAACAAGGCGGCAAAATCGCCGAGCTGCTCAACCGCGCCGCCCAAGAAGCCAAATACCAAAGCTGGCGCCACGCCGAAATCTGCCACCAGGCCGGCGAACGCTTCGGCCGCACCCCGCTCACCGAAGAATGCCACACCGTAGTCGAGCACACCCGTGCCGGCCAAGACTACGTAACCGCCACCGGCTTTGATACTGCCACCCCCAGCGCCTACCTCCTGTTCAACACCGACCAAGGCGACGCCTGGCTCTACGACGTATTCAGCCGCCAAGCCCTGTGCCTGATGCACCGCCACAAAGAAGCCGAGCTCACCCCCATCCGCTTTGCCGACAAACGCTTCGCCATCGAATGGGACGGCCAAGTCGACCTCTCCACTCCCATCCCCAGCCTCGCCCCCGAAACCGACGCCGCATGCGCCAAACTCGGCGGCCGCTACCTCTTCCCCGAATACGTCTCCCTCATGATCGAAGATCTCGGCAGCCAAGCTGCCCGCCAAGCGCACCAATTCTTCCAAAACGAACACGGCGGCGAGAACCAGCCCGAACAAGAACACCACGGGCACGAACATGGCCACAACTGCGGCTGCAGCCATTAAGCATACCGAGTTGAACCGCATATAAATCTGCATTATCCATTTTCAGGTAGCCTCAACGGCTACCTGAAAACATAAGGGGCAACGGATTACGGTGCTAGCCTAGCCGAACTAAGTTTAGATCTTTGTTGGACTAAAACATCTCAGGATATATTTTATGGAATGGTTGGCATAAGTAACAAAAAAGGTGCTAAAGCCCCCCCGCAAGCCTTATCCTGCAAGG
>NZ_DBHKXY010000001.1:291-13648 GCF_057315495.1 Eikenella sp. | reverse complement strand
CCTTGCAGGATAAGGCTTGCGGGGGGCTTTAGCACCTTTTTTGTTACTTATGCCTGAAAAGCCTTTTCGAGAGTCCATCGATACTCTGGAGGCTCATCTTCATATACAGGGAAGTTGTTCGGTGCACATAACTGAACAAAAACGACAAAATCCTTATACCCATGTAAATCATCAAATGACCAGGGTTTATCCATTTCTACCTCCTTGGAATAATACTATACGAGCCTCTGCCACCAAGTCCTGATGCTAATATAATTGTGGTATTTGCACCATTACTAAATTGTAGGAAATCGTCGAGTTGTTTACACTTTTCTACGGCGGACAGCTTTTGTTTTTGCTTGAATGATTCTTAAGCAGCTATCCGTCATTATCAAGAACAGAGCGGGTTTCCCGTGTCTATCGACATTCTTGGCAATGCCGGATGGCTGCTCAAACTGGTCTTTAAGCAAAAGCTGAAAGTGTAAACAGCACTGTTAATTTCCATACCTTGGTATGCGGCGGCAGCACCCTATTGCCGGGCAGGCTTTGCGGCTAGAATATTTGCCTGTGATTAGTGAATGGGAAAAGGACGAACAATGGCTTTGCTGCGGCGGATGGTGGTGGCAGGGGTGGGCCTGATTGGCGGCTCGCTGGCTTTGGATGTGAGGCGGCTGGGGCTGGCGGATTGCGTGGCGGGTGTGGATACGGATGCGGACAATCTGCGGCAGGCGCTGGATTTGGGCGTGGTGGATGAAGGCTTTGCTTCATTTGGCCAGGCCATATCGGCCGATACGGATTTGGTGCTGCTGGCCGCGCCGGTGGGCGCGGTGGGGCGGATTTGTGCGGAATTGGCGCCGCTCTTGCCGGCGGGATGTGTGGTGAGCGATGTGGGCAGCACCAAGCAGTCGGTGCTGGCAGCGTTTGCGCGTTATTTGCCGGGTGCGTGGCCGCGCTGCGTGGCGGCACACCCGATTGCAGGCACGGAGCGTTCTGGCGCGGCGGCGGCACAAGCCGGGCTGTTTGCCGGCAAACGGCTGATTATTTGCCCGCACGAAGGGCAGGATGCGGCGGCGTTGGCGCGGGTGGAAGCATTGTGGCAGGCAGTGGGCGCGCGGGTGAAGCATATGGACGCGGCGGCGCACGATGCGGCGTTTGCGGCGGTATCGCACCTGCCGCAGCTTTTGGCCTATGCCTATATGCGGCAGGTGGCGCTCGCGGCAGAGAGTGACGAATGGCTGCGGTTGGCGGGCAGCGGTTTCCGCGATTTTTCCCGCCTAGCGGCCAGCGAGCCGATGATGTGGACAGACATTGCGCTGGCCAACCGCGACAACCTATTAGCTTTATTGGACGGGCAACAGCAGCAGCTGGCGCGGCTGCGCGAATGTTTGGCGCAGGAAGACGGAGCGGGCTTGCGGGAGATGTTTGCCGAGGCGAGCACGGCGCGGCGGGAGTGGGAAAACGGGCGGAGGTAGGAAATTTCAGGTAGCCTGTTGTGGGAGAGGCTACCTGAAAGTTTGTGTGGCTAGAGATAGTCGGCCAGATTACCCAATGCACTTTGCCAATCGCTGGGGGCGATGCCGAAGGCGGTGTGGATTTTGCTGCAGTCGAGGCGGGAGTCGGCGGGGCGGCTGGCGGGGGTTGGGTAGTCGGCGGTGGTGATGGCGCACAGTTCGGGTGTGCGGGGCAGGATGCCTTGTTCGGCGGCGCGGCGGAAGATTTCGGCGGCAAAGCCGTGCCAGGTGGTGTAGGGGCTACCTGAAAAGTGGTAGAGGCCGTAGGGGCAGTTTTCGGTTTGGGTGCGCCCGGCGATGTGCAGCAGGGCAGCGGCGATGTGGCCGGCATAGGTGGGTGCGCCGCTTTGGTCGGCCACGACGCCTAGGCTGTCGCGTTCGCGGCCGAGGCGGAGCATGGTTTTCACGAAGTTGTGGCCGTGTTCGCCGAAAACCCAGGCGGTGCGCAGGATAATGTGGCGCGGGCAGGCGGCCTGCACGGCTTGTTCGCCGGTCAGTTTGCTTCGGCCGTATATGGTTTGGGGATCGGGGGTGTCGGTTTCGAGGTAGGGGCGCTCGGTGCGGCCGTTGAAAACGTAGTCGGTGGAAATATGCAGGATGGCGGTGCCTGCGGCGTGGGCGGCGCGGGCGAGGTTTTCGGCACCTTCGGCGTT
Source organism: Eikenella sp. (assembly GCF_057315495.1). Lineage (NCBI taxonomy): Bacteria > Pseudomonadati > Pseudomonadota > Betaproteobacteria > Neisseriales > Neisseriaceae > Eikenella > Eikenella sp. The sequence goes on along the minus strand of NZ_DBHKXY010000001.1, from coordinate 11,505 downwards.
GGCGGCATAGGCGACAGCCGGCTCGCTTTCGGCTTTGTCCACGGCGGTGTAGGCGGCGGCGTTGATGATCACGGCGGGTTGCTCGCGCTCAACAGCCTGCAATACGGCAGCACGGTCGGCGATGTCGAGTTCGCTACGGTCGTAAGCGGCTACCTGAAAATTGTGGGCGGCGGCCTGCTGGATGAGGGCTTGGCCAACTTGGCCATGGTGGCCGGTGATGAGGAGTTTCATGGGGGCTACCTGAAATTGGGATGTTTAATCAAACAATACGGCTTGGTTTAGCGGTTTGCCGGCGAGGTCTTTGGGCGAGAGCTTGGGTTCGCCTTGCAGCGGCCATTCGATGCCGACTGCGGGGTCGTTCCACAACAGGGAATGTTCGGCTTTGGGGTTGTAGTAGTCGGTGCATTTATAAACGAATTCGGCCTCTTGGCTGAGCACGTAGAAGCCGTGGGCAAAGCCTTCAGGCACCCAGAGCTGGTGTTTGTTTTCGGCGGAGAGGATGGCGCCGGCCCATTGGCCGAAGGTGGGGGAGCTGCGGCGCAGATCGACGGCCACGTCGAACACTTCGCCGGCAATCACGCGCACGAGTTTACCTTGGGTGTTTTCGGTTTGGTAGTGCAGGCCGCGCAAAACGCCTTGGCCGGATTTGGAGTGGTTTTCCTGCACGAAGGTGCGTGGGGCGATGTGTTCGCGAAACCAGTTGTCGCGGAAGGTTTCCATAAAGAAGCCGCGCTCGTCGCCGTAGACTTGGGGCTGGAGGAGTTTGACATCAGGAAGGGTAGTGGGAAGGATATTCATGATGGGGTACTTTGGTAGTTGGTGGTTTCAGGTAGCCTGGGTTAGTTCCTGCGGTTGAGTTGGTTCAGCACTTGGGTGTTGCTGTAGAAGCTGATAGGGTTGCCTTCGGTGTTGGTGAGGCGGAAAGGTGTCCAGCGGTTGTTTTAAGTTTGGGTGGTAGCGGGCATGGCAGTGAGGAGTAGGGCTTGGCGCATGGGGCTACCTGAAAAGGAGTTACGGATGTTCGCTACGCCAGTTGCGGATGTTTTCCATTTCTTGCAACAGGTGCATATAGCGGAGGTAGAGCGGTGCGATGCGGGCACGGTTGTCAGGCGTGCAGAATTGTTGCAGGTGCTCGGGGCTGCGCATGATGGCTTCGTAGTGCTTGGTTAAGTCGGAGAGTTCTTGTCGCTGTTCTGGGGAGAGGGTGCAGCGGTTGAATTCTTCATTGCCGGATTTGCTGTTGAGCTCGCCAATGGCATACCAGCCAATCATGGCTTGGCGATGGGTTTGCTCAGTGTCGTCTTTTTCGCAGTAGCGGCTGTCTGCATACATTTCCATGCTGTCGATAACGGCTTGTTTGCATTCGGCCGGGCTCATGGGGTGGACGAATGAGACGTCGGCTTGGGCCAGAGGGGCGGCGAGCAGGAGGATGAGGAGAACTGGTTTCATGATTGGGAAGTAGAGTGAGGTTATTTTCCTACTAGCCGCAGCAGGTATTGGCCGTATTGGTTTTTGGCCATGGGTTTGGCCAAATCGGCCAATTGCTCGTTGGAAAGCCAGCCGTTGCGCCAGGCGATTTCTTCGAGGCAGGCTACCTGAAGGGCTTGCACATTTTGGATGGTACGCACAAATGAGGCGGCTTCGTGCAGGCTTTCGTGTGTGCCGGTATCGAGCCAGGCAAAGCCGCGGCCGAGCAGTTGCACGGAAAGGCTGCCGTCTTCGAGATAAAGCTGGTTGAGGTCGGAAATTTCGAGTTCGCCGCGTGCGGATGGCTTGATTTGTTTGGCGAATTCGACCACGCGCTTGTCGTAGAAATAGAGGCCGGTTACTGCCCAGTTGGATTTGGGTTGTTTGGGTTTTTCTTCGATGGATAGTGCTTTGAAGTGTTGGTCGAATTCAACCACGCCAAAGCGTTCCGGATCTTTCACTTGGTAGGCGAATACAGTGGCGCCGTGGGTTTGGGCCGCAGCTTGCTGCAGGGCTTGGGTGAAGGATTGGCCATAGAAGATGTTGTCGCCCAATACCAGGCAGACGTTGTCGCTACCGATAAATTCTTCGCCGATGATGAAAGCTTGGGCGAGGCCGTCCGGGCTGGGTTGTACGGCGTATTGCAGGCGGATGCCGAAGTCGCTGCCGTTGCCGAGCAGGCGGCGGAAGGCGGCGTTGTCTTCGGGGGTGGTGATGATGAGGATGTCGCGGATGCCGGCGAGCATTAACACCGATAGGGGGTAGTAAATCATCGGTTTGTCGTATACGGGCATGAGTTGTTTGGATATGCCGCGAGTGATGGGATACAGCCGTGTGCCGGAACCGCCAGCGAGGATGATACCTTTCATGCTTTAACCTCCTTTTGGTAGAAGGCTACCTGAAAAGAGTGAACGGTTTTCAGGTAGCCTGTTGTCTATTTGGTTGCTATGTTTATTCTGCACCTAATAGTTTGCCGTTGTAGCGGCCGAAGAATTCGCTGATTTCAAAGAATACTTCTTTGCGCTCGCCGTTCGGGCCGATCACGCTGATGCGGTCGTAAATGCCGTCTTGGCCTTGAATCAGAGCCTGGCCGACCTTGCGGTAGCCGGGCATGTTTTGGGCAATCCAGCGGTTTTCGGCAGCAATGCCGCGCGGGGTGTCGTTTTCGTGGATAACCACGGCGCGCTCTTGGCTGCTGCCGTCGGCACGTTGCTGCTGGGTGGCGGCAGGTGTGCGGTGAGGGTGGGTTTTGGCTTCTAGGCTGCCGGAGAGAGCAAAGCCGAGGGTGAGGAAACCGAGCAGTACGCTATTACGGATGTTCATAGGGTCTCCGAGTTATGGGTTCGATAAGTGGCCAAGCCGCTCCAGGCGGTAGCGGCCGTCGAGGATGCGTTGCCACCAAATTTTGTTATCCAAGTACCACTGTACGGTTTTGCGCATTCCTGATTCAAATGTTTCCTGCGGCTGCCAGCCCAGCTCGCGTCCGATTTTGGCGGCATCGATGGCATAACGCAGGTCGTGGCCGGGACGGTCGGGCACGAAGGTAATCAGGTCGGCATAGCGTGACACGCCAACGGGTTTTTCTGGCGCCAGTTCTTCCAGTAAGGTACAGATAGTTTGTACTACTTCGAGATTGGTTTTCTCGTTGTGGCCGCCGATATTGTAGCTCTCGCCGATTTTGCCTTCGGTAATGACTTGATACAGCGCACGGGCATGGTCTTCCACGAAAAGCCAATCGCGGATTTGCTGCCCGTTGCCGTAAACAGGCAATGGTTTGCCGGCTAGGGCATTCAGAATCATCAGCGGAATGAGTTTTTCAGGGAAGTGGTAGGGACCGTAGTTGTTGGAACAGTTGGTAATGATGGTGGGCAGGCCGTAGGTGCGTAGCCAAGCGCGCACTAGGTGGTCGCTGGAAGCTTTGCTGGCGGAATAGGGGCTAGACGGGGCGTAGGGCGTGGTTTCGGTGAAAAGATCATCCGTGCCGTGCAAGTCGCCATACACTTCATCGGTGGAGATATGATGAAAACGGAATACTGAGCGGCGGTTTTCAGGTAGTCCCAGCCAATAGGCACGGGCTGCTTCGAGCAGATTAAAGGTACCGACAATATTGGTTTGGATAAATTCGCCAGCACTGTCTATGCTCCTATCCACATGACTTTCCGCTGCCAGGTGCATCACTGCGTCGGGCTGGTGTTGGGCAAATACGCGGTCGAGCTCAGCGCGATTGCAAATATCCACTTGCTCGAAAGTATAGCGGGGGCTACCTGAAACTTCTGCCAGAGACTCAAGGTTGCCCGCGTAGGTGAGCTTGTCGAGATTGATAACAGAATCTCGAGTGTGGCGGATGATGTGGCGGATAACTGCCGAGCCGATAAAGCCGGCACCACCGGTGATGAGAAGATTCATAATTATTTGTAGTTTGAATAGTGGACAAGTGGCAAAAGATCTGAGGAAATCTGTTTTTTTCTTCGATAAGAGATAGGGATGATACCAAAGAAAATCAATTTACGTATCTCTGAGGTAGGCCTTTCTTTCCTATAGATGTATTTTTTTATAATTTTATTTAGTTTACTTTCTCGATATAGTATATGCTGTAATGTTTGTTGTATCGTTGGATCTGATAGCAAAGTAGCTGCGCGCTTATTCATAGAGAATAGAGAAATTGCTTCTTCAAATTTTTTATCTTGGATAACCCATTTTGCCCAATCAGTCAATGTCTGTGGATTTGGTTTATTTGGCCAGTATTTATCTAGGTATTCTGAAACAATACGAATTTGTCTAGTACCATTTTTGTGGACATTATTATCATGTAATCGATAGAATACGGTATTATCATGAATAAAGCTATATTCCCATCCAAAATTTTGTTTTAAATGTCGAAATAGTTTTGTTCTTAAGATAATATCATCTCCAGTCATATCTTCATCAAATCCGCTGATTGCATCAATGATAGATTTCCTAAAGATGCATCCTTGTATGTAGAAAGATCCAAATTGTGTATATTCAAATTCTAACAGCTCATCGATGCTGATATGCTCTAGTTTTTCTATTGGCAATGGAGGCAGTTTATTTATCACTAGGCCTGTATCATTTATGGCTACGGCTGTTTTGGCAGCAATAAAAGCTAAGCTTGGGTTTTTAGCCATTAGCTGAATGGAAGCTAGCATAGTAGCTGGTCGGAATACGTCATCTAAAGCAATGAAAGAAATAAGTTCTCCGTTAGCATGCTGTATGGCAGTATTAAAGTTTTTTCCAATATTCCCAGTATTTTCTTGTAAAATGATGGTAATCGGTAATGGAAAATTTTTGGCCAGTTTTTTTAAGATGCCAGCGCTATTATCTGCAGAACCATCATCCACAACAATTACTTCAATATTTTTATAATTTATGCGGACAATAGAGTCCAGATTTTCTTGGAGAAAATTTGCGTGGTTATAGCCTAAGCAGCAAATCGATAAGAGGGGAAGATGCATAATTTAATTTGAGAATATTATTGCCAGTTGATTTTAGATTTTCTTAGTAGCCTAATATAGCCTTTAAATAGCCGACTATTTCTTGAGAATTTCAATAATCTATTTCTTGCTTCATATAATATATTTTGTGCGGATTTCTTATCTGTATCATCAAGAGTGGCAGAGTTCTGTTCTGCCATTCTTCTATAGTAAAAAATCAAATCAACTGTATGTTGATGCCATTTTTTTATAAATTCTCTATCAAAGGAGTTCTGATGCATAAATTCTAGAAGATGAACATAACTATAAATATCTTCTATAATATGTGGCCGAAAAACTTTAGTGAGGGCAGATGTATTATCCTGACGATAGTAAAAAGTAGTCTGGCAAAAGGTTATTCGATTGCAGAAAAATAAATATTTCCGTGAGTTACATTCATCACCTGTGAGATAAGAATCATCATAGCCAACCTCTCTAAGTAAATGAGTTTTTCTTAAATAGAAACCATGTATTTTCCATGGCATAGCCAATTTGAATGCCGTAGCACCATCGATAATACTATCGTAGTTTAATCCATTTGGTGGTGTGGTTCTACGGTTATTTGGAGAGTTAGCAAAGAACCACTCCATATCAGGGATTACTGCATCTACATTTTGTAGTTCTGCAGTTGTAACTAATTTTTCTAAAGTATCATGTTCTATTAAGTCATCCTGACTCATATAAAAGAAATATTTACCATTACAGTAATTAAGCCCATATTTAATACCTTTTACCGCATTCCCCCCTTTTTTAGGCATTTTTAACACTCTAAAGCGACTATCAAGACTAGACTGAGATTCAATTATTTGCAGACTGTTATCTTCAGATTGATCATCAACAAAAATCACTTCAAAATTAGTCAGAGTCTGTTTGATAAGGCAGTCAATCAACATACCAAGATAATTTTCCCCATTATAAACAGGTACTAAAATAGAAACAATAGGGGGGATCATGTTACATCCTTATATTTTAAAAGAATTACAAGCAGTGATAACAGCCTCTACATCATTATCTTCCATCACTGGGCTGATGGGTAAAGATAAAACTTCTTGATGGATGCGTTCAGTAAGTGGTAAAGATAAATGCTTCCACTTTGCGTAACAAGCCTGATGATGTGGGGCAATAGGATAGTGGATAAGTGTTTGTATGTTTTGTTCAGCCAGATGGTGTTGTAGCGCAGCTCTGTATTTACTACGGATAACAAACAAATGCCATACATGTGCTGATGCTATGTCAATACAAGGCAGGGTTATTGCAGGGTTACGAATATTTTCTAAATAGTGCTTGGCAATTTGTTGCCTACGAATATTTTCTTGAGGCAGATGGGGGAGTTTCACTGATAATATGGCAGCTTGGAGTTCATCTAGCCGGCTATTTGTGCCACAATAAATATTCTTATATTTTTCATGAGAACCGTAATTGCGCAAAGCTTTTAAGGTACTAAATAACGTTTCATCATTGGTAGTAATTGCCCCCGAGTCTCCCAATGCGCCAAGATTTTTACCGGGATAAAAACTAAACGCCCCTGCATGCCCAAAATTGCCAGCTCTCCTTCCATCAATATGTGCGCCATGGGCTTGAGCACAGTCTTCTAATACAAGTAAATCATATTGTTCGGCAAGCTGTAAAATTGCCGACATATTGGCTAGCTGACCATAAAGATGTACAGGCAAGATAGCTTTAGTTTTTGTGGTTACAGCCGATTGAATTTTATCTGTATCTATAGTATAGGTGTTGATATTTGGTTCAACCAAAATGGGGGTTAGGCGATTTTCTGTAATAGCTAAAATACTAGCAATATAGGTATTTGCTGGTACAATAACTTCATCACCATCTTTCAGGTAGCCTAATTCTTTCCAAGCGCGCAACACTAGAGATAGTGCATCCAGTCCATTAGCAACGCCTAAGGCATATTTTGTCCCACAGAATTTAGAAAAAAGAGCTTCAAAATTTTCTAGCTCTTTCCCTAATAAATACCAGCCAGAATCAAGCACACGTGAGCAGGCATCTTGTATCTCATTTTTATATTGAGCATTAATTTTTTGCAAGTCTAAAAATTTAATCATTGCTGAAACTCTTTATATTATTCTGGTTATACTATTGTTGATATAACTGATACTTATAGATACTGTTTGGAATTTTCTAGGGTTGTCCCAATAACTCTTGCTGGGTTACCAATAACTATACTATATGGTGGAATATCTTTAGTAACTACTGATCCTGCACCAATCATACAGTAATCTCCTAAACTCACTCCAGGGAGAATGGTTGCATTAGCACCAATGGATGCACCTTTGCCAATAGTTGTCATTAAAAATTGGTCAGGATATTGCTTAGATCGAGGTTTTTTATCATTAGTAAATGTAGCATTCGGACCAATAAATACATCATCATGTACTACGATTCCATCCCATAAGTATACCCCTGATTTAATAGTAACATTATTTCCAATAATCACTTCATTCTCAATAAAAGTATGTGCACAAATATTACAATTATCCCCAATTTTAGCACCAGCTAAGATAACTGAAAATTGCCATACTTTTGTTCCATTTCCAATATTATTACTATGAACATCACTTAAGGGATGAATCATGTACGCCTCCAATGTTTTTATGGAATTGAAGAAATTCATTATAGTCACGAATATAGTCTTCTTCACTATATAGGCTATCTGCTAATACCATTAGTACACAATCTTCTGAAAAGTCATGCATCTCTCTCCAAATTCCCGATTCAATTAAAAGCCCTTGAGCCGGATTATCCAGTAGAATACTGATTTTTTCATCACCATCATCTAGTACAAAACGGCACGACCCTCTAACTGCAATTACAACTTGCTTTAGGTTTTTATGGGCATGAAAGCCACGTGATACACCAGGTTTAGTATTGTATAAATAATAAACTCGTTTAATTTCAAAAGGGACATTTTTCCCTTCTTCTAAAGCGATTAATGAGCCACGATCGTCACCATGACTTTGCAACGGCAATAATTTAATTTCCATATTTTATTCTCGGTTTTAATAGCTAAAATTAACTTGTTGGTGGCAAGGTAATTGTTTGATATATAGGAAGATTGAGTGTATACCGTACCCAATTGCCAAAGCTATATTTCTCACGGATAGAAGAATCTATTGCTTGATATGGGGTTGCTAAAAACGTATCTATACCATCAAGTTGAACGCCATCCCAAATAAAAATATTATTCGGATGATAAAAATCATATTTAATTATATTTGTATTTGTAGTGATTAATTTTCGTTGGTAGCCAAGAGCTTCAAATACCCTAAAAGATAGACCATTATGAATGGGGTTTTTAAAATCTACTAAGACTTTGGCTAGTTTAGCTCTTTCTAAATTTTCCTGAAAATTTCGATATTTCTTAAATAAGTTAATATTATTATTAGGATAAAATTTCCGATAGGAACTAGGATTGGAGCCGCAGAAAATATGAAAATCTAATTTCCATCCTTTTTCTTGAGCAAATTTGCTAAAATTTGCAATCGAGATATCCCGGCCTGGAAGGTGGCTGCCAACAAAATAAAAATCATTAATGGGGTTGGGTAGATTGCCTAAATCATAATCAAAATAAAAATTAGTATTGGGTAGAGTATTTGAACTTATATCAGCTGGATCAAAAATATAAAATCGATCAAACAGAGAAATACGGCTTTGAATATTAGGATAACGATGCATTCCATCCCATTGGTAATTAACCATATCAAATTTAACATGTTTACGGATATGTTCTAATACATCATGAGGATAAATATCGGCTCTAATAAATAAAGCATAATCTACCTCTCCTATATGATCCATTAAATCAATAATTTTTTGTTTAGTCAGTTTAGCTTTAAGGCGAGATTTAGCTTGCTTATCATTTAAAATTAACTGTTGAAATTTGGTTTTTAGCCTAGTAGATAAAGATGGATAGCGGAAATGATTATTATCATCGACAATGCTAACTACATCAAATCTATGATATTTGAGATTTGTTTCGATAAGGCGGAATATCTCGTTATCAAAAGGCATACCTAATAAAATAGTTTTTTTGTTCATAGTGGGAAATAATTTTTAAAAATTAGGTAGTTTGATAGGTTTAAATGTTTGAATATTTAAAATATAACGTATCCAATTCCCAAAACTATATTTTTTAATAACTTCTGAAGAAATATCATAGTATGGGGTGATTAAGAAATTTTTTATTCCATCAAGATTATTTTCATTTAGAATGTAGATATTATTAGGATGATAGAAATCATATTCCTTTACTTCAGAATTGGTTGTAATTAATTTTTTACGATAGCCAATAGCTTCAAAAGTCCTCAAGGAAAGCCCTTTGTGAGAACTAATTACGAAGTCAGCTAGTACTCCGCAATTTTGTGCATTGATAATATTTTGCCTGTAAGAAATGCCATTATGAAATTGGATATTATCAACAGGGTATTCGTGTGGTGCTTCAGGGTGGTTTGGGCAGGAAATCTGGAAATTTAATTTCCATCCAGCCTGTTCGGCATATTGGCAGAATCGGATAATTTGTTCTTTTCTGTCTTCTCGATGAGCCCCAAGAAAATAAATATCATTAGATATGTTATCAGTTGATGGGGTCGGAATATGGTCGAAATAGAAACTAGTAGCAGGATAGAGCTTATTTGGGAAGTGGGATAAGTCATCAGGATCGAAGACGTAAAATCGATCAAATAAATCAATTTGTTTGAGTGCAGCTGGGAATCGGTTAATAGCATCCCATTGATAGTTTATAAATAAATTGCTCTTCTGTTTGATTTCTCTCAAAAAGCTATCCGGATAGACATCTGACCGGATAAATAAAGCATAATCAAAAGAAGGATGTTTACTTAGCTGTTCTTGGATTTCTTGTTGTTTGAGCTGAACCATCAGTTCTTTTTTTGCTTGTTTATTGCCTTGCAATTTTTTCCACTGTGTGGATAAGCGAGATCCTAAGTTTGGATATTCAAACGTTAGCGAGTCAAGTGAGTAATCGATTACCTCAAAACCATGATAAGCCAGTGCTTCCGCTACTATTTTGGCAATTCCGGCATCGTTAATCATGCCAAGCAGAATAACAGGTTTATCCATAATCAATTTATTTTTTCATCTAGTAGTTGTATCAAATACTTGCTGTAATACTGTGCATATTTGGTTGGGAGTAATTTCATTGATATTGTTTTTAAAAAATATCAGATGTGCCTGTTTAGTTCTCGGATGCCAGTTAGTTAAGTTTTGTTGATGGTCGTGATACAAACCAATAATATCTTTATTTAAGCCGGAAGCAATATGAATAATGGCTGTATCAGGGGTAATGACAGTTTGTGCGTATCGGATAATTTCTATACTATCAAAAATAGTATTTGTATTTTTATAAACGAATACAGTAGAGTATTTATTACAAACTTCTTCCAATAATGGGGTAACATCTGGATAGGTCAGTAAAACAAAGGGATGATTAGGGAAGGTATGGGTGAGCTTATCCAAGATATTGCGGATATTTTCATTATTAAACCGTCTGGTTTTAGATGCACCAAAGAAATTAACTACAGTGTAGTTTGATAAATGATGCTTTGCGAGAAAACTCTGTATTGCAACATTGGATTCTGCATGAATAGGTAGATTATAAGCTGCATTAATACCATGAAATCCACATAATGCTAAGGCCTGTTGGTAAACCTCACTATAATGCTGATGCATGTTGTTGATATTTAAGTTGAAAATTTCATAGTCAGCTTTTGCTAGCCCGATATTATATGAGCATTTTAATCCGTTCAGCAGAATCAAATCACGGGGGCGGAAAACTAAGCTCAGTTCAATAGCAATGTCATATTGTTTGGCTAGCGAACGCGCAGTCATGTAATAGCTGATAGTTGATTTAGCTCTAACAACATGCAAGGCATCAATATATGGATTATTAGTAAAAATAGCTTGATTCTTATGGTTGCAGATAACACCGATACGAATATTTGGATTGATTCTTTTGATTTCGCGAAAGGCAAAAGAGCTGACGATATAATCACCAATTTTTCCATCTTGTCGCAGAAAAAGCATACTCGTTATGGAATGAGGGTTCAATTCAGCAATGCGGACATCAGGCGAGCGGTCAAGCAGAGCCTTAGCCATGCGTAACCGCAATGCTGCCCATTTTTGCTTGAGTCGTTTGTATGTGCTTTTAAGTGACATGGATAGGCTACCTGAAAACTAGGGCTATTCCCCTAATACTGCAATATCCGCTACCGCGTTCATC
>NZ_DBHKXY010000001.1:0-281 GCF_057315495.1 Eikenella sp. | reverse complement strand
AGCAGGTTCAGGCGGTTTTGTTTTACGGCGGGCTCTTCCGCCATCACCATTACGCCGTCGAAGAAGGCATCGACTTGCGGTTTGACGGAAGCCAGTTCGGACAAGGCAGTTTGGAAATTGCCTTCGGCAACAGCGGCGGCGATTTTCGGCTGCAAGCCTTGTGCGGCGGCGTACAGGGCTTTTTCTTCGTTCTGTTGCAGCAGGCTTTCATTGACTTCGCCCAGTGCGGCATCGGCTTTTTTCAGCAGGTTTTGCACGCGTTTGTTGGCGGCGGCGAGCGC